>CAJWVP010000251.1 GCA_913048145.1 uncultured Rhodospirillaceae bacterium | reverse complement strand
CCCCAGACTAACTGAGCGAGGCGATTTTCGTTATAAACACTTCCGGTGATGACAATTCGAAACGCGGGATTCTCCATTTCTTTAGACGGATCGACACCGGAGTAAAGCACGGTCTTTGCGCCGCCGAACCATCGATCAGCTTCATCCAAGTGGCTTTTGGACAGAACGGTCATATGGGCGCGGTCATAAAATTGGCGCGCCATGAGATGTTTAAGTCCATCTGGCACGAAGGCGTTCCAATTGTCCTTGAAATCCGCAACCCATGGGCAGTTGGCCTTTTTCGCAAGGTGCTGCGCCATAGTCCATGTGTCCGTGTTTCCAAATGTACCCCAAACCACTTCTGGTGCGAAGGCTTTTACAATAGTGTCGAAGTAAGTTTCTGCGCCCTTGCGCCAATCGGCAAACATACCGCCATCAACAAGGAACGACTTTGCAATTGTCGCGTACCGGCCAAGGACATTCCCATGGCCCCGTCGCGCACGTTGCGCCTTAACGAAACCCTGAGGCCGGCACGGAAGGATGAATGGTTTTGTCCAGTCATGGGCGATGAGTTTGGTTGCGACCGACTCTGGCGATGGGCATGGCGCATCGCGGGGATAGGCCTCCACCAGCAGAATGACCTCATGGTCGGAGGCGACCAATGCTTCCGCAAAACGGCCAACCCGTAGGCTGCAGACATGCGGCATCTCTGGGTGGCACTGGTTGATAAAAACAGCGCGCATGGATTAAACCTACCCCCCTGTCGCGGCAAACACGGAATGTCGCGGCATACTGGCGGCGCGCGTAATAACGTATTGGTACCATGCCTCGCAGATAGCGGGTCGCCACAATTCCCAGGCCATTTGACGTTCTCCAGCCCGCAACCGCTTGAGAGCAGATTTCCACCAAGAAACATTCCAAAACCCGCGTGCCGCGAACGCCGGCGAGGCGATAGTTTCTTCGACCCAATTCAAGAGCTTACCCTCCATCCAAGAATCCTGAGGCGGCAAAAACCCTTGCTTGTTCCAACGTGTACGGACACGCTCAGGTAAAATTTCCTTCATCGCCTCGCGCAGCAGGCGCTTTGTCTGGGCTTCACCCATCAGAATTCGTGGGGTCAATGACAGGGATAGCTCGGCAATACGATGATCACAGAAAGGCAAGCGAACCTCACGAGAGTGCGCCATGGAATTCCGATCCCCATACCGCAGCAGCGTCGGCAGATGCGCCACCAGAGAATCTTCACGCAACTTATCGGTAAGTGCGGACACGCCTGTTGCCACATCCTCATTGATGGCCCTTATCCGGTTCGCCGCAGCCCCATTGAGACCAAACCGAAAATCACTGCCCTTTTTCAGCAACTGCGCGATCCCATAGCGTAAAGGTTGGGGCAATTGAGCCACCATGGATTGCTCGGGTGCCAAAAGCGCCGCCGGATATCGGGACTGGATCGCAATCTCCTCCTCCCGATCATAATCCCCCGAAGCATGGAGCGCCGTCAGGTATTCACGAAAATACTGTTCATAGCCCGCCAAAAGTTCGTCCGCACCCTGTCCGTCGAGCAAAACCGTCACGCCGCTCTCTTTTGCCAGCCGAAAGACACACCACTGGGCAAACTGACTGGAACTGCCGACGGGAAGTTCGTTGTGCCACATGAAGTCTGGGAGATCGTCAAGAAAGGTTTCCGGCAGCGGTTCGACAAGATGGCTTGTGACATTGGCAGCATTGACGATCTCTTGGGCGTATGGCCATTCATCCGCGCTGGTCCCAGGAAAGCGACCAGTAAATACATGATAAGGAGCCGTTTCACCGAGAATTTGGCGATTGAGGCAAACGATTGACCCTGAATCCAATCCACCCGAAAGGCAGGAGCCGACAGGAACATCGCTGCGCATTCGGATTTTAACCGAATCCATCAATAGGGATCGAAACCGCTCAACGGCCTCCCGGTCGTCGAGACGGGAGAGCGCCGGATCTGTTTGCGGCTGCCAATACCGTACGACAGTGGCCTCTATCGATTCCAAGTCGACGCATAGGTATTCGCCCGGCAATAGTTGTTTGATCTGGCGGAAAACAGTGTCCCGCTCATCATCAAGGCCGATCCGTGGCTGATTGAGAAAGTTGAGCAGCCGATCCGTATCCACATCGTGAGACACTTCGGCCAAAGACAATAGCGCTTTATATTCCGAAGCGAAGGCGAAGAAACCTGGACCGTCCACATACAGTAGCGGCTTCTCGCCGAAGCGGTCCCTTGCACAGAACAACCGTCCACGTGCCGCGTCATAAATAGCAAAGGCGAACATACCGTTGAGATGACGCAAGACGTGTTCACCATATTGGGCATACCCTTGCAGAAGAACCTCCGAATCAGATTGAGACCTTAAAGTCAATCCAGCAGCCTTCAAGTCGCCGCCTAGTTCCAGGTAATTGTAAATTTCACCGTTAAAGGTGAGAACCAAATCGCCGTTTGGACTGACCATCGGCTGAGCGCCAGTCGGGGTGGGATCAATAACCGCCAACCGACGATGCCCCAGAACCACCTGGCCATCCGCTGATTGCCAAACGCCTTCTCCGTCCGGACCACGATGGCGCATAAGCGCGTTCATTGCCTCCACGGCATCTGGATTGACGTGTCGTCTGGCCACAATTCCGGAAATGCCGCACATCGATCAACACTCGACCGCGGAACATGAGGCGATATTTTTCATGGCATCATAATAAAGCACAGGACCCGGTATGGGTCACGACGAACGGTGCATTGACATTCCTGAACACGCAGCGCTTCACTTATTGCCTTCGTCCATGATGCGATCACAACCCATGCCCGATCACCCCCGCGTCCTTTTGGTCGCAGATCTCAATTACTATGCCAAGGGATATGCCCGCTGGCAGGCCCTGAAACGCCTCGGTGCGCAAGTCGAGGCGATCTCGCATACGCCCGTTGGCGATAACGAAGATGGAACGCCGGGCTATTCCCTCCTATTTCGAATCGCGTGGAAAATTGGCATTCACATGGATACGGAGAACATCAATGCGTCCATGCCAGTGCGCGTCCGGGCCTTCGAACCGGATGTGATCTGGATAGAGAAAGGCAATATGGTCCGCCCCGGCACAATGGCGGCCCTGCGCACGATCTGCCCGAACGCGATCATCGCGTCGTACTCCGAAGATGACATGTACAACCCGATCAACCGTTCCTTGGCGTATCAGCGCGGCCTCAAGTACTACCACATCGTCTTTACTTCCAAATCGTTCAATGCCGAAAAAGAAGAGTTACCATCCCTCGGAGCCAACGTTTGTCAGTTCGTCGACAAGGCTTTCGACCGGGAACAGCATCGCCCCATTGAGATTACCGAAGCGGAGCGCGAAGCCTATGGATCCGACGTCGGGTTCATCGGCACATATGCACCAGAACGCGGCAGGGACCTTCTGTTCCTGGCGCAGAATAGCCTGTCCGTGCGGGTTTGGGGCAATGGGTGGGACGCCTTCAGCGACAAGCACCCGAACCTCCGGGTCGAACGCCGCGCATTAGTGAACCGCCCGGATGACCTTCGGTACACGAAAGGCATTCTGGCCACAAAAATCAACCTGGGGTTCCTTAGAAAAATCAACCGGGACTTGCAAACGGACCGAAGCATCGAGATTCCGGCCTGCGGCGGGTTCCTGCTGGCCGAATTCTCGAGCGAACATGACCGCTTGTTCGCCAACGGAAAGGAGGCTGTGTTCTATAACGGTCAACAGGACCTCTTAGACAAGACGCAACGCTACCTATCCGATGACACTTTGCGCCATTCCGTCGCGGAAGCCGGCCGGAAGCGATGCCTCGCGTCCGACTACAGTCACGATGGACGCATGGCCTTCATGCTGGAGGCGGCATTGCGCCAACAGCTGTGAGCGCGGCTTTCAAGCCCGCAATGTCTTCCGCATAGCTCCACGTGGCGATACGATCTTGCGCGGCGCGCCCCATGGCTTCGCTTGCGCCGGCGTCGGCCAAAACGTCAATCAGAGCGGCTACCAATGCATCACAGTCGTCGGCCGGAACGGACCGGCCAACCACATCGTCCACAAGGTCCGCGCTACATCCACATTGATCCGTGCTTATCACCGCGGTTCCGCAGGCCATGGCTTCATTCACGGCAAGCCCCCAAGGCTCGTCCCGGGACGGCAGCGCGAAGACGTCGGACATCGCGTATATGGACGGCAATTCGCTTTGATTGCGGAAACCAAGGAACCTCACCCAATCCAGATCCTTCGACAGGTCGCGAAGCCGAGCCCCCTCTTCCCCCTCACCAACAAAGACCAGATACGGATCGCGAGTTTTTTCTCGGTCGAGCTTTCGACAAGCCTCAAGAAGAAGCACCGGGTTCTTTCGCTCTAGAAACTTACCGGCGAACAGGATGACTGGGCGTCTTGCATCAAGGCCATAAAGTTCGCGAGCACGGATATCCGAACCTTGCGAAGCCATCTGAAAAGCCGCGTTGTCGACAGCATAAGGCATCTCAAATAGTCGTTCTGGTTCAACGCCATGCGCCTCATAATAGGAGCGATTATCTGAACCGATACACAAGAATCCACGGCAATGGCGGAATAT
>CAJWVP010000250.1 GCA_913048145.1 uncultured Rhodospirillaceae bacterium | reverse complement strand
GTCGTGGTACGGCAGTCGGTCCATCGCCGGTCTCAGTTACTTAAAGGATTTCGCGGCCAAGGTCCGCGGGCGATGATCGCCACCCGCCTTGCCGCCTATTACGGCGTCATCTTCTTCGTCATCGGGATTATGCTGCCGTTCTGGCCGTTGTGGATGCAAAGCCGAGGTCTTTCACCTGAGGATATCGGGGTGATCATGGGCATCGGCATGCTCATGAAGGTCCCCGTCAACCCCGTCATCGCCGAATACGCCGATCGTACGGGCACGCGGCGCGGTCCGCTGATTGTATTATCCGTCTTCGCCACTATGGCTTTCTCCACATTCTGGCTGGCGAACGGATTCTGGCCCATCCTGGCCGTGACCATGGCGTTCTTTGTGTTCTGGTCACCGCTCATGCCCCTGACCGAAACCCTCACCATGCATTACGGCACGGCCGGCAAGCTAGACTATGGCCGGGTTCGCCTATGGGGCTCGCTGACCTTCATCGCCGCCGCCTGGGGTGGCGGCTGGTTGTTAACCGGGCGCAGCGAAGATTTGATCTATTGGATCATCCTGGGTGGTGCCCTCGCCGTGGTCATCAGCGCGGTCCTTTTACCTAATGCGCGCCTGACAGCATCGGAAAACCATATTTCCTTCGCGCCGATCCTTCGGGTTCTCAAAGACCGCACATTTCTCTGGTTCATCGTCGCCACCGGCCTAATCCAGACCAGCCACATCATCTATTACGCCTTTGGCACCATACATTGGCAAAAGGTGGGGCATTCGAAAGCCGTCATCGGCTGGCTATGGGCCGAGGGAGTGATCGCGGAGGTTCTGCTGTTCATGTGGGGCGACAAAATCGTCAAACGAGTGGGCGCGACGCACCTGATCGCACTGGCCGGACTGGCAGGGCTTATACGATGGTGGGGGACCGGCGTGACGGACGGGTTGCCCGCGCTCTTGTTCCTACAGATCCTACACGGTGCGACTTTCGGCGCGGCGCACCTGGGCGCCATTCATTTCATCGCCCAACGCATGGAGGCCTCGGTCTCGGCGACGTCGCAAAGCGTCTACGCCGCCGCCGTCAGCGGCATCGGCTTCAGCCTGGCGTCACTGGTGAGCGGCCATATGTACGCGACCCAGGGCGGGGCGGCCTACCTACCCATGGCGGTGATGGCGGGTCTGGGCGGAGTGATTGCGTTCCAACTCCGGCGGCGCTAACCGGCGTTGACGCGCCCCTCAATGGCGGCCCAACGCGCCAGCATCTTCTCAGCGCGCTGCACCACTGGAACGTCGATCATCTTGCCGTCCACGGTGATCGCCCCGCTGCCCTTGGCGGTAGCGTCCGCATAGGCGTTAACGACGCGGCGGGCATTGTCGATTTCCTCAGGGCGTGGTGAAAACGCCGCATTCAGAATGGACACATTCGATGGATGGACGCAAGATGCGCCTTCCATGCCGAACCGCCGGGCCGTTTCCGCGGCGACCTTTATGCCCTCCAGATCAAGGAAATCGGCGATTGTACCCATGAGCCCCATGGGCATCAGCCCCGTCGCCCGGGCAGCGATGGCAACCTGTTGTTTCGCCAGCGCCAGGGTATCCGCGCAAGGCGCCAGCCCCATATCTGCGGCAAAATCCTCACCGCCGAGATTCATGGCGACGTTGCGCGGGTCCGCCGCGCCGATTTCCACGGCCTTGAAGTAGGCAGCCGCTGTCTCGATCATCGGCACCAAGCGAATGGTCCCCAACGTCATGCCCGCATCCGCCTCGCGCTCTGCAACACGCGCGGAGATGGCGCGGACATGATCCGCATCACGGGCTTTGGTAATAAGGATCGCGGCTACGCCGTCGAACACGGCGGCGTCGATATCGTCGGCGGCCAGGTCATCGGGGTTGTTGATGCGGATCAGCACATCCGCGCCGTTCTGCGATGCCGATACGACCGCATCGCGCAACGCCTGACGCGCAGTATCCAATTCCGAATTGGGAACGCTGTCCTCCAGATCCAGAATGATTCCATCGGCGCCCCGCTCGTGAGCCTTGGCGATGAAACGGGGGTTGTTGGCCGGCACATACAGGAGCGATCGCCAGACGGGGTGAGATGTGTTCATTGCAGGTCTCCTTACCCGGCGAGCATCCGTGAAAGGATGCCCCCTTGCAAGGGACACCGGGTGCGTGTCACGGATCAGATCATCGGAATTGCGGAGGATGAACCATGTCAAACATCGCGGTGGTCACGGGCGCGAGCCAGGGGATCGGCGAAGCCATCGCCGGACGATTGACTGAGGACGGCTGGCGGGTCTTTAACCTGGACCGATCGCCGCCCGGTAATACCGACAATCCATCGACCTGGATCGAGACGGACCTTACTAATCCTGCCGCCATCGCTACTGCGTTCGAGATGGTCGCAGCCGAAGGGCCGGTCCTGGGTTTGGTGAACAACGCCGGCCTCGGGATCATGACTGAACTGGAAGAAACCACCGTCGAGGACTTCGACCTAACCGTGGATGTTAACATGAAGGCACCCATGCTCTGCGCCCAGGCCGCCCTTTCGGCCATGAAAGAGGCGGGATTTGGACGCATCGTTAACATTTCCAGCCGCGCCATGCTAGGCAAGACGCACCGGACCGCCTACGCCGGCACCAAGGGCGCCATCGCGTCCATGACACGGGTCTGGGCTCTGGAACTTGCGCAGTACGGGATTACGGTGAACGGTATCGCGCCGGGGCCCATCGCCACAGAGTTGTTCACCCGCGCTAATCCCCCCGATATGCCACGCACACAGGAGATCATCGGCACCATTCCCGTTGGCCGACTGGGCACACCAGCCGACATCGCCCACGGCGTGGCGTGTTTCATGGACGAACGCGCAAGCTTCATCAACGGCCAGGTTCTGTTGGTCTGCGGCGGCATAAGCCTTGCGCGCGGCGGCAGTTGAGACCGTTTAGCGAAAACGTTAGGTTTCGCCCATGACAGATATCCGCACAGAGGCCATCACAGACGCCGCCGCCTGGCGGGCGGAAACGTTGGTCCCCGATGGCAGCCGGTTCCACCTGGATGCAGCCTGCCGTGATGAACTCATCCGCGCCGCTGGCGAGCTTCGGGCCAACCGGCTGCCCGTGGATGCGCTGCGCCCCGGGCACCTGGACTTGTCCGCCTGTGACGCAGTGATGGCGCGAATCCGCCGTGAGCTGTTCTAAGGTGTAGGGTTTGCCATCCTGGACCGCTTGCCGTTGGATGATCTCGATGAAGAGATCGCCGTCAAACTTTATTGGCTGCTGTTCTCACGGGTCTGCCGCCCAGTGGCGCAGAAATGGGACGGCACCATGGTCTATGAGGTCACGGACACGGGCAAACAGGATGAACCCGGCAATGGTGTGCGGTCGTCGAAGACCAAGAACGGGCAGTATTACCACACGGACAACGCTTTCAACCTGCCGCCCGATATCGTCAGCCTGCTTTGCGTCCAGCCGGCAATGACCGGCGGCACTGGCGGCCTAATCAGCATGCAGACCGTGTTCAACATTCTCCTGGCGGAACATCCGGACGTGATCCAGCGTCTCTACTACCGGTTCTATTTTGATCGCCAACACGAGCATGCGCCCGGCGATAAACGGCTTGCGTTCAACCCCATTTGCGAACCGGCGGAACGGGGCGTCCATATCCGGTTTTCACGACGGCTCTTGAAATTCGGCTATGAACTTGCCGACGGGGACATGGACGACGCGACCCGCGCCGCTATTACGTCCTTCGGCGAAATCCTGGATCGACCGGGCCTGGGTAAGGCGTTCACCTTCGAACGCGGCCAGGTTCAGTTCGTCAATAACCGCCGACTGGGCCACCGGCGCGAAGCCTACGAGGATTGGCCGGAGCCCGAGCGCAAACGCCGTTTGATCCGGCTTTGGGGCCGCGAGGCGCGACGGCCGTTCTATCTTGGTTGATTTAGATCGTCGCCACGGGCGTCGACGGGGATCCCACCGCGCCCGGCAGGCGCAACGGCGGCGCCGTCAGCAGGAAACGTGACCGGCCGCGCTCATGCAGCGCCTGGGCCAGTTCCGAGAGATACCAGATTTCGCCCAAGTGTACGCCCAGCCGGAACAAACAGTGCCGGTGCAGCGGGAGGCGCGAGCAGCCGCCCTGGGTATCGCCATAGCCATTTGATGATTCGACGGCCATGTTGTCGGAGATCAGCGCGACAACGCCCGCGTCCGTGATCCACTGCAAGACCCGAGGATCATAACCGTCCAGAACGGCGCCCGAGGCATGCAGCTTCTCGGCGTCTGGATCGCCCTCCATGCCGAGGATCATGTCGTCCCATCCAGTGTGGAACAGAAAGAAGTCCCCCTCCTCCATGACGATGTCGTCCTTTGCGAAGACATCCATCAACATGTCGTAGTCGACGGCCACCCGCTCATCGCCGAAGTGACGATGGAAGTCGACCATGACGCCCCGTCCTTGCATACCCGTGACCGCCATGTTTTCGACGCCCAGCTTACGCGCGCCCATGCCGTCGGGATCATTCGGGCCCTTAATGTCGACGTCCGGCTTGAAGCCGTTATAGTATACTCGTTCGGGCGTGCCGTCGCCGTCTGCGTCGAACAGGCTGCCTACA
>CAJWVP010000249.1 GCA_913048145.1 uncultured Rhodospirillaceae bacterium | reverse complement strand
CCGAGAATGCCGATCTCCTATGTGTCGGAGAAATGGGGATCGGCAACACCACCAGCGCCGCGGCCATTTGCATGGGACTCTATGGCGGCAACGCAACGGACTGGACCGGACCCGGTACGGGCGTGACCGACCACGCGTTTGAGACCAAGTTGAAGGTGGTCGGCGATGCCGTCCGCCATCACGCGCCGCATTTGATCGACGGCATAAAGGCGCTGCAGTGCCTGGGCGGGCGCGAATTAGCGGCCATGGCAGGTGCAATCATCGCGGCGCGACTGAACCGAGTGCCCGTACTGCTGGACGGATTCATGGCAGGGGCCTCAGCCGGAGCGCTAAAGTCTACTTCAGCCGATGCCATCGACCATTGCCTAACGGCACATGTCTCGGCCGAGCCAGGTCATCGCCTTCTCCTAGAAAATTTGGCTATGTCGCCGTTGCTGAACCTGAATATGCGGCTTGGCGAGGCGTCGGGCGCGACGCTGGCCGTCAATATCGTCAAGGCCGCGGCCGCCTGCCACAACGGCATGGCCACCTTTGCCGAGGCCAACGTCAGCGACAAGGACTGAGCCTACTCGCCCTGTTGCAAGAGTAGCCCGCGTTCCCGGGCGATCTGGAACATTTTCAGAAACAGCGCGCTGGCCAAGGTCAGATAAAGGGCGTTCAACCCGGCCGCCTGCCAGAACAGATCCCAGCGGAAGACGCCGTAGAACATAACCGCGCGCATACCTTCGAAAACGGGCGCGGCTGGAAGTGCGTTAGCGATCATCTGAAGCCAGTCGGGCAAGGTCGCGAGCGGATAGTAAATACAGCTGATGGGCGCCACCAGGAAGATTCCCAACCAACACAGGCTCTCCGCCGCCAATCCGAACCGTAAGACCAATGCCGAAACAGTGAGCCCGACACACCACCCCATGACCAGCAGGTTGAAGAAGAAGGCCGCCAGAGGGAAACCAAGCGAAAACACCCAGACATCAAACAAGGGCAAGGCTAGAAAAGCCGCCGGCGTCGCCGCGATTAGAGTGCGCAGAAAACTCATGAATGTCAGTGCGCCGATCAGCTCCATAGGCCGCAAGGGTGAGACGAAAAGCTGCCCCAGGTTCCGCGACCACATTTCCTCGATGAATGACAGCGCAACGCCCAAGTTGGACCGAAACAGGATATCCCAAAGCAGCACGGCGCTGATCAGAACGCCGGCCGCGTCGGCCACCCAGGACGAATGGCCCATGAAGAACTTGGTCACGAAACCCCACAGGACCAGCTGCATGGTCGGCCAATAGGCCAGTTCCAGGAGGCGCGGCCAGGAACGGCGAAGGACATAGACGTGACGCAGGATCATCGCCCCGACACGTCGGAGGGCAGATGTTCCCATCATTCGCCCATTACCTCCCCGTCGCGGGCAATATGCAGGAACACCTCCTCCAAATTTTCCCGGCCATACTTGCCGATGAGCGCCGACGGTGACCCGGCGTCGACGATCTTCCCGTCGCGCATCATCAACACCCGATCGCATATGCGTTCGACCTCAGCCATGTTGTGGGATGCGAGCAGAATGGCGGCCCGGGTCTCGGCCCGGTAGCCTTCCAGATAGCCGCGCATGCGATCGCCTGTCTCCGGGTCGAGGGACGCCGTCGGCTCATCCAACAACAATACCTCTGGCGAATTCATCAAGGCCTTGGCCAAGGCGACGCGCGTATCCTGACCCGCTGACAAAGTGCCCATAGGCCGGTCCACGAAGGCCTCCATTTCCATATCCCGGACCAGGGTTTCGACCCGCGCGGCCACGCTCCGGACACCATAGAGGTGACCGTAAACAGTCAAGTTCTCGCGCGGCGTCAGCCGCCGCGGTAGGTCTACGTAAGGCGACGAGAAGTTCATGCGGGCCAACACTTTGTAGCGGTCGTGGACCATGTCGGCACCAAAAATGCGAACCTGACCGGCCGATGGAGTCAACAATCCCAACAGCATGGCCATGGTGGTCGTCTTGCCGGCCCCGTTGCCACCCAGCAGCGCCACGGTCTCACCCGGACGAACTTGAAAGCTCATGCTGTCCACGGCAATCACGTCGCCGAAACGTTTGCCGAGGCCGTCGGCGACAATTACCGGGTGTGAGGAATTTAATGCCATGGCGAAGGGTGGTTCCGGTGGATCAGTTCCGTTCGATGCGGCGCTTCCTTCAGATCCGAGCCCCACCGCTCCACTCCTTTCAATTTGCCCGGCTGGAATCGGGATGCTAAACCCATCCCATGCATCAGCGAACACGCATCCTTGTCACGGGCGGCGCCGGTTTCATAGGCCGGCATCTCTGTACCCGCCTGGTCGCGGAGGGCCATGATGTACTGTGCCTGGACAATTTCTTCACAGGCACCAAGGACAACATCGCACATCTCCTAAACGACCCACATTTTGAACTTATGCGCCACGACGTCACCTTCCCGCTCTATGTGGAGGTCGACCAAATCTACAACTTAGCCTGCCCCGCCTCGCCGGTACATTACCAGTCCGACCCAGTGCAGACGACGAAAACTAGCGTCCACGGCGCGATCAACATGCTAGGCCTCGCGAAGCGCACCAATGCGGACATCCTGCAGGCATCCACCAGCGAGGTTTATGGCGATCCGGAGATACATCCGCAGCCCGAGTCCTACACGGGCAACGTCAATCCCATCGGGCCTCGCTCCTGTTACGATGAGGGCAAACGCTGCGCCGAGACCCTATTCTTCGATTACAAACGCCAACACGACCTGGGAATCCGGGTGGCCCGGATCTTCAATACCTACGGCCCGAACATGCATCCTAACGACGGTCGCGTCGTATCGAACTTCATCGTCCAGGCGCTGAAGGGCGAGCCCATCACCATCTATGGTGACGGGTCACAAACCCGGTCGTTCTGCTACGTGGATGACCTGGTCGACGGCCTGATCCGGCTGATGAACGCCAACGAAAGTGTCACCGGACCGGTAAACCTGGGCAATCCAGGAGAATTCACCATTAAGGAATTGGCCGAATTGGTAATCACTGAGACCGGCGCGAAGTCAGACCTCACGTTCCATGACCTGCCCGAAGACGACCCCCTGCAGCGGTGCCCGGACATTACCCTGGCGAGGCAGACCTTGAGTTGGGCGCCCACCGTCCCCCTGGCCGAAGGCCTGAAAAAAACGGTCGCCTATTTTCGGGATCATGTCGCGGGTTAGGCCGCGATCTGCGCCTTGTAAACCCGCTTCGCCCACCCCCGTAACCCAGACCCGTAGTTGTCGTTGGCGCCGTCGCCGGCCTGGTTCAGCCATCGTTCGACCGGCACGAAAAACCCCGTTTTTGGCTTGTAGCGGACATCCGACGGCAAGGCCAACAGCGGCGTGGCTGCCATATCCTGTTTGGTCGGGCTGATATCCGTGCCCAGCACCGGCGCCAGGGCCTTAAACAAGTCCACATCGACCAACGGCACCCGGATCTCAAGGGAATGGGCCATGCCTGCCCAATCGGCGTCGCGCAGCAGCTGGTTGCGCATGTAAAAACACATTTCCAGAATCCGAACGCGATTTTCCGCGTTGCTGAGGCCGGCAATGGTATTTTCCAGCCTGACCAGCGGCTCCAGCTGACGCCAGCCAGCGGCGGCAAAATCGGGATCCATGAGGCCCGGCAACTCCCAAGGCAAGAACAGACCACGGCCCAGCAGGTAGGCTCCGGCGGTCGACCCGCCGTATTCGAGCAGGCTGACGTACTTTGGGTTCATCATGGGGGTCATTAGCGGCGCCACGACGGTGCGCAACCCCTTGCCCAGGGTCGATAGACCGGGGGCCCAGCCAAACCATCGGGATAAGCTTGGCACTCTGCGAAAGGTGTCGTAGCCAGCAAACAACTCATCGCCACCAAGCCCCGAAAGGGCCACCTTTAACCCACCGCGGGCCGCCGCCCGGGCGACGAAATAGGTATTCACGCCGTCGATGGTCGGCTGATCCATACTCGAAATGATGTCGGGCAGCGCCCCGTCAAAATGCAGCCGGGCAACGCGCTCGATCTTTGGAGTTGTCTTGTAACGCTTTGCTATTAGTTGCGCCAAAGGCACCTCGTCGCGCTTTGAGTTAACAAATTCCTCGAAGCCAAGCGTAAAGGTTCGCAAATCGCCTCGCTGACTCTCAGACGCCAGCGCCGTAATAGACGCGGAATCGAGCCCAGCCGACAGGAATACGCCTACTGGCACATCAGCAACGAAATGATGGTGGACGCTATCCAAAAGGTGATGGCGGAGATCCACCTCCGCCGCACCGTCGCGGGGTGCGGCCAGGATATCGCGAGGGCTGAAATACGTGACCAGCTGACGCCCGCCATCCGCGCAAATGGTCAGGGTATGGCCAGCGGGCAAGGCCTCGATATCGGCATAGAGAGTGTGCGGCTCCGGCACGCTGCCGAACAAGAAGAATCCAACATGCCCAGCCGGGTCAGGATCTCCGTTCCCGGCATGTCCGCCGGCGCGCAATGCCTTGACTGTTGACGCGACCCGAACCGTCGCACCATCGTCGGAAAAGTATAGGGGCTTGATCCCAAAGACATCGCGAGCCAGGAACAACCGGCGTTTGACGTAATCCCAGATCACTAAGGCGAACA
>CAJWVP010000248.1 GCA_913048145.1 uncultured Rhodospirillaceae bacterium | reverse complement strand
ACTTCACGGACGATGACCAGCAAAGCGTTTCCATGAACATTGAACCGTCGGCGGAAGGGAACAAGCTAACCGAGCATCCAGTTGTCCGGACGCATCCGGAGACCGGCCGCAAAGGTCTTTTCATAAACCCCATCTACACCATGCGGTTCAAGGGCATGACGTCCAAGGAAAGCCAGCCGATCTTGGACTTCCTATACGATCACGCGAAGCGGCCCGAATTTCAATGCCGGTTCGATTGGACCGCACACGCGTTGGCCATCTGGGACAATCGCTGCACCATGCACTTCGCCATCAACGACTACGCCGGCTATCGCCGTCACATGAACCGCGTCACCATCGCCGGCGACCGGCCCCGTTAACCAACCCTTCAAGGAGATTTTTAATGAGTCCGCACAAGTCGGCCATCATCGGCCTAGGGGCAATGGGCATGGGGATGGCTCAATCGGCGCATGCCGCAGGACTGCAGACTGTAGGCATGGATATCAACCCGGCAGCGATGGAGACCCTGGCCGCTACTGGCGCCACGATCGCCGAAACCCCAGCCAAAGCGGCAGCCGGAGCGGATTCCCTAACCGTGGTCGTGGTCAACGCGGCGCAGACGGAGGCCGTTTTGTTTGGTGACAACGGCGCCGCGGACGCGCTACCCGAAGGCGCGGTTGTCCTGGGCTGCGCCACCGTACCAGCCGACACCTGCCGCCAGATTGCCGCCCGGGTTGAGGAACGCGGCCTGTACTATCTCGACGCACCGATCAGCGGCGGAGCGGCGAAAGCCGTCAGTGGCGAATTGACTGTCATGGCGTCCGGCGCGTCGGCGGCCTTTGACCGGGCCAAGCCCTTCCTGGATGCGACGTCGGAAACGGTGTTCGACCTCGGACGTGAGGCCGGACAAGGCTCCACCATGAAAATGGTCAACCAGCTTTTGGCCGGTGTCCACATCGCAACCGCCATGGAGGCCGTCGCTTTGGGCCTTAAGGCGGGGCTGGACGCGCAATCTATCTATGACGTGATTACCCAGGCGGCTGGAAATTCCTGGATGTTCGGCAACCGCGTACCCCGGGTCATCGCCGGCGATTACCAGCCCAAAAGCGCCGTCGGTATTTTCACTAAGGACCTGGGCATCGTCCTATCCGAGGCAGAACGCCTCGGCATCGATCTACCGCTGGCCACGACCGCATTGACGCGATACCAGGCCGCCGCCGATATGGGCCTCAAGGGTGAAGATGACGCGGCGGTGATCAAAGTCTATGCGGAGGCCGCGGGCATCGAACTTCCCGAACCCGACGCCTGATCAACCGACGTCCCAAGATTTCTGAAGGGCCGGACGGGCATGCAGGCGTTCTACATAAGCGGCCACGGTCGGTTTGTCGGAGATGTCGCCGCCGTTGCGCGTCGCCACAATGGTGGCGTGTCCGCACATGACGTCGGCGGCGGTAAAGTCACCGACTAGGTAATCCTTATCGCCGAGGCCAACCTCTATCGCAGCCAGGATGCGCCCCAGCAATTTCGTCGCCCGGGCGATGTTGGTGGGGTTGCTCTTTTCGGCGGGTAGAATCCGGGTCTCCACCACCAGGGTGTTTACTGGCGGCATAAGCATGCCCTCCGCGTAATGAAACCATTGTAGATAGGTGGAAAATTTGTCTGAGTCCGGCGCCGGCGCCAACTTGTTAGCGCCGTAGCGGGCCAGGATGTATTGGACGATGGCCCCAGATTCAAAAATGTATTGTCCATTATCTTCCAGACACGGGACCCGGCCCAGTGGATGCACGCCCAGATAATCAGGTTCGCGCATGCGCTTGTCGGCAAGGCCGTCGAACTTATGTAATTCATAATCCAAACCCAGTTCTTCGCAGAGCCAGACGATACGTACGGCCCGAGTATTCGGCGCGTAGTAAATCTTCATGATGATTATTCCCCTGGACGTAATTGAATCGAAAATCTTTCTTTAAAAATTTCCTCTATGCGATCGAAGCAACAACCATACCGCACTACGGTAAAGTCACGGAAATCGATGATAGTACTGGATACACCCTCTCGATTGGCGTACTTGGCTGTTCCGTGATCAATTACAATATCAGCCACATCAATCAATTCTGGCTCAATATCTGCTATGCGAAACTTACTACCCGTCAGTGAAATATTCGCTGATGACCCAAAAGCAGGTTTTCCACGATCGAAACAGAGTTGCGAAAATGTATTGTGGAACAGACCTGCATTTAAAAGCATATCAAGCGTTCCCGCTTTTGACGACGTTGAGACGACATAAGGATCGACCCCAACCAAGTCGGGGCTCAAAGCATCAAATGGCGCTACTACCGAAAATGGCAAATTATATTCATTAAATAATGTTCGCTGAATTTCACGCTCCATATCGCCCATATGATGGATCTTCAGCGAGTGATCCATGCAGGCGAACATTCCGCTAGGTTTGTCAAAGCTTCGCTTCTTAATAGAAAATATTTTTTTGATCGCTGAGCCTTTGTGTCCAACTATTGCATACGCGACGTCTAGTGGGACAATCGCAATCCCACCCTCAATTATGACATCGTATACGGCCTCAGCGTCTTTCTGTAATCGTTCTGGAGTTAAATTCATGATGGATCACAGCCTTTAAAATTCCATCATATCTTAAGGTGTTCGGCTAGAATATCCAATTGGGCTATTAGGCGGCCATGAAACTAAGTCTCGTAGAATTCTTTGGTAGGTTCTAGGCTTTGACAATTCTCGATTACAACCATGCGCAACCCTAAAAGTCTCGTTCGGAAAACACCATTCTTCTATGGATGGGTCATCGTCGGATGCACCATGTGCGCGAACTTTGCCAAACAAGGTTCCTCCGTTGCAACCCTATCGATCTTCGCTATCCCAATGTCCACAACCTTCGATTGGTCAATGGCTGAGTTCTCAGGTGCGGTTACCCTAGGCGGACTACTCGGTGCATTAATCTCTCCAAAAGTCGGCGTGATAGTGGACCGCCGGGGGGGCGGACAGATTCTCGTCGTCGGCTCATTGGTTATTGGATTCAGCCTGATACTCTTGTCGCAAACCCAATCCTTAATCTGGTTCTACGTGGCGTATTGCCTTGGCCGAATGGCATTTGTAGGACCGTTCCAAATCGCCGTCACAAGTGCCGTCGCCAATTGGTTTATCCATCTGCGCGGTCGCGCCATGTCGTTTGCAGCGCTCGCGCACAGTTTGGGTCTAGCCGCCTTTCCCATCATTGCCTTCGCAGTCATTGAGCTTTGGGATTGGCGAGCGGGCTGGCTTATCATCGGGGCCCTTGTTTTGCTGGTGGGCGTTCTCCCCAACCTCATTTTGATGATTCAAAGACCGGAAGATGTCGGCCTTCGGCCACATACGGTTAAGCGGAAGCACTCCAATACATCAGATGAAGGGGATAATCCTGATCCGGAAAGAAGCCTGACCCGAGGAGAGGCGATGCGGACGCCGACATTCTGGACTCTGGTCGCTTTTTCAGCATTCATTTATCCCGTTCAGGCAGGTGTGAGCCTTCACCAAGCCCCACACCTTATCGACCGAGGAGTCTCGATGGGACTGGCCGCAGCAGCAGTCAGTGTCTTTTCTCTCATGTCAGCCGTCGCCGGACTCGTCTTTGGCCAGCTCGAAGAACGGTTTGGCGCCCGAAGAAGCTTAGCCGGTGCTGCGCTTCTTATGTCAATCGGTGCCGGCATCATGCTTATTGTGTGCGATGTCGCGACGGCATTCTTAGCCGCTTGTGTCTTTGGCACCGGGATTGGAGGCCTATTGACGCTTTTGCCGGTGGCTTGGGCCAATAGTTTTGGACGCCAAAACTTAGGCGCCATACGAGGCATCACGCTGCCGGTACAAATCATTGCGCAAGCGACCGGCCCTCTGATTTCTGGCAGCCTATTCGACGTGACAGGGGATTATAATGCATCTCTGACGCTTTTCGCGTTCTTTGGTATCTGCGCGTCGATACTGGCGTTGGTTGCGGTTAGGCAAAGTGGTCTCAAAACGCAATAGGGGTGCTGCACCAGATTTACGAGGCCCGTTTGAAACGCGCATGAGCCTGTCCTGTGGCAACCAAAATTTGAACCATCGGACCTAACACCAAATGCGGAATACCGTCGATGGTCATGTCCGCTTTGGGTGAGAAACAGGTGATGGTGGGCTATCCAAACCTGGGCCACCAGTATCCAAAATGGGTTATTAGGTGACTACCTCGATTGCTGCGACTGTGCATAATTCGAATAACAATGGATTTCAAGAATTTAGAACTTACTTTACCAGTGCCGTTGGCGAGGGTTCTCCTTCATTTCTTTTTGCAAAATAAGTGTTACAAATACAAAAAACGACAAAACCCACCACTCACTCGCGTCTACATCCGCTTGCCATGTTAGGATTGCCCCAAATAGAATTAAAAACCTAAAAAACACACTGACAACCAGCAAGGCTCCCTCTGGTCTTCCGCCGATTAAGTATCGAATTACAAGATAAATTACCGTTGCAAAAGCAGAGAACCTTACAGTCTGCCATCTGTGGTATGGTATTGCCTCTGCATCAGCAATATTGAAGGGGAAGAACAGATGAAGTTTAAGCAAACCGAGAATTATTACTAGCGTGCCCCAAA
>CAJWVP010000247.1 GCA_913048145.1 uncultured Rhodospirillaceae bacterium | reverse complement strand
ACTTGCATGGCTTAAACCTTGTCGATACTTTTTTTCATGCACTGAGGATCGAATTTTAACAAAATTTGATGGTTTTGGCGATCCGGGAAGCATATTAAAGAGATCTGTCTCGGTTAAAAATTAGAAGACACAGTAGCGATACTATGGAAGGGATGCGTTGAGGGAACAAGGCATGGATTTCCAACAAGCAACTCCGTCGTGGCGCACGGCGACGCGGAGCCGGGTCAAGAAGTGGTTTCCGGAACGACAGGTCCACCTTCGGGCCGAAGGTCGGGTCACCTTTTTTCGCATCACCACGTTTGCCCAAATCCTTTTTGTAATCCTATTTCTCGGCACCTCTGGTTGGGTGGGCTTCACGTCATACAGTTACGTGGAACACGACAAAATTGTCGCCGGTAAGAACAACCTCATCGCCGATGCGCGCCTAGCCTACGGGAGCCTTTTGGGCGAAGTGGCGGATTACCAGAACAAGTTCAATTCCATCACCATGGATCTGGAGCACAATCACACCATGATGCTGGGCCTTGTGGAACGCAACGCCTCCTTGCAGCAAGATCTCCAGTCCGTGTCGCGAAAGTTGGAAGATACCCGGGACGACCGCCTCAATATCAGCACTGCCCGCGACGCCCTAATCGGTAAGCTGGCGCAGATCGAGCAGGAAATGCGGGCGTTGAATGGTCGCAACTTCGCCCTCAAAGACAACCTCAACAGCGTCGAGGGCGACCTACAAGCGGCCTTATCGGAGCGTAACCAAGCCTTGTTCGCGGGAACGCAGCTCCGGGGGCAGGTGACCGACTTGAAAACCCGTCTCGATCAGCTTCAGAATACACACAAAAATTCAGCGCAACGCCTTACGGAGCAAACCATCGGTCAGATCAAGGTGATGGAAAAGGTGATCAACATCGCCGGCCTTGATGCCAAGAAGTTGAAAATTCCGTATAGCCCAAAGTCCCGAGGTCAGGGCGGGCCTTTCATCCCGGCTAGCGGCAAAGACTTGTTGCCCGCGGGTGAGCTCAAGGACAGCCTGATCAATCTAGCATCACATCTGGACCGCCTAAACGATCTGAGGCGAGTGATGGAGCATCTGCCGTTGACGGCACCGGTGGATAACTATTCGATCACCAGCCGGTTCGGCAAACGCCGCGACCCGATCAATAAGCGCTGGGCCGCCCACTATGGCATTGATTTTGGCGGGGTTATTCGCCAATCGATCTACGCACCGGCGCCAGGCACGGTTCGTGTCGCCGGCTGGAAAAACAAGTATGGCCGATATATCGAGATCGATCACGGTTCTGGCGTTCGGACGCGCTACGGCCATCTGCACAAGATTCTTGTCAAACGCGGCCAAAAGGTAGATTTTCGCCATAAGATTGGGCTCCTTGGCAACTCGGGCCGCAGTACCGGGGCACACCTGCATTACGAAACTGTATTCAACGGCAAGGCGATTGACCCCATGAAGTTCCTCAAGGCGGGCAGATATGTTTTCCAAAAAGAAGAATAAGGCGGCTGCAAAGCCAGTACCGTCGAAGGCCCAACCACCGTCACCAGCGAAACCGTCACCGCCGACCATAATTAGCAAAGACCTTCGGATCGTCGGCGATTTGCGTAGTGACGGTGAAATCCAGGTAGATGGCGCGATCGAGGGCGATGTTTGGTGCAAGATATTGCTGATCGGTGAATCGGCTCATGTAAAAGGCGAGATTACAGCAGACTCCATCATCGTTCACGGTTCGGTCAACGGCCAAATCAAATCTCGTTCGGTAAAACTTGCGCGTAAGGCGCATGTGGTCGGCGATATTCTCCACGATGACCTGGCCATCGAGACGGGCGCGTTCCTGGAAGGGCATTGCAAACGCATCCAGGAGGATTCGACGCCACTTCAGACGACCGCCACTCAGGCCGAACCTAAACCCACTCAGGCGACCGCTACCCAGGCCGAACCTAAACCTACTCAGACGACCGCTACCCAGGCGGAACCTAAACCCGCTCAGGCGACCGCTACCCAGGCCGAACCTAAACCTGCGGTGCCCCAAAAGGTTGAGGCCTGATAAACCATCAGGCCCCATCAGCTTGCGTTCAAAATCTCCGCGAACGTCGTCGAATCAACGTTCCCGCCAGAGCATACCACTACCGTTGTCCTGTTGCGGCACGTGACGGCGCCGGTTAGGGCCGCCGCCAAGGCCACGGCCCCGCCCGGTTCGACGACCAATTTCAAGCGCAGAAAAGCCTGTCGCATGGCTTCACGAACCTGGGCGTCGCTCACCACCAGTCCGCCTGCCAAGAGCTTACGGTTTACCGCAAAAGTAAGCTCTCCCGGCGTCGGCGGCATCAAGGAGTCGCAAATGGATGACGCGTGTGGGTCGATTTCCTGGCGGACACCCTCGCGTAAAGACCGGGCAGTATCATCGAATTCCTCGGGCTCCACGGCATAGACGTTGGCGTCCGGAAAGCTATCCTTAATAGCGATGGCGGTACCGGAGATCAATCCGCCGCCACCGCAGGGGCCAAGCACCTGAGCCGGGGGGGTATCGATTTGTTCTACGATTTCCAGACCCAACGTACCCTGGCCAGCTATGATCCGCGGATCGTCGTATGGCTTGATCAATGACAAGCCGCGTTCGTCGGCAATCGCTGCACCGATTACCTCGCGGTCCTGGGAGTAGCGATCATATAATACGACCTCAGCGCCATAGCCGCGGGTGTTCGCAACTTTTAAAGCCGGCGCATCCTCCGGCATTACGATCACGGCGGGAATGTCGTGCAATTGTGCAGCCGCCGCAACGCCTTGCGCATGGTTGCCGGACGAGAATGCAACGACGCCATTTTTTTGTATATTTTCAGGCAATTGTGAGATTGTATTATAAGCCCCTCTGAACTTGAACGAGCCAGTCCGTTGCAACGGTTCGGCCTTAATAAGCAACCGGCCGCCAACAGCGTCGTTCAGATACGGCGATTCCATCAACGGGGTCCGTACGGCCACGGCGGCGATGCGTGCGGCGGCCGCGTGAATGTCGTCAATGGTGGGCGTCGTCAGCGTGGGCAAGGGCATCGCGCAGGGCCTCCTGGCATTCGGGTTCCATCAGATTGGGCATGTGGCCGACACCATCCACAGTTACGGCCGTGAGTTCGGGGATCGCCGCCACCATGGCGTCCAGCGTCGCCGCGGACAGAATATCTGAAATGCCGCCACGTGTGACCACCAGAGGGATCCGCTTGAGGGTCTGGAACAAGGGCCATAGCTCTGCCGCTTCGGTGTCATTGAGGATGGGACGTATGAGGTTGTAATCCCAATTGTGCTCGATCCGGCCGCCCATTCCTTCCTGAAAGGTACCGCGGGCAATCCAAAGCCAATCCTCATCGGTTTCAGCGGGCAGCTCGGGAAAGCGATCACGAAGATACGCGGCCGCCGCGTCCCAATCATTAAATCCCGACGCACCCTCTTTCATATAGGTGAGGATTTTATCCAGCCCATGCTTTTCGATGACCGGGCCAACATCATTGATCAGGGCGCCGGCCAAAACGGTCGGCATAGCCGCCCCCATGCCCATGGTGATCAGGCCGCCCATCGAGGTACCGATGACGAACACCCGACAGATATTAAGAAAGATCAGCAAGTGCCTGATATCATTTATATAAGTGAATGGCGTGTAATTCCGCCACTCGGAATCGTATTCGGATTTGCCACGTCCCCGGTAGTCCGGACAGATAACCCGACGATCTGATGAAAGTTGTTTCGCCAACCGACTGAAATCATTTGAGTTCCGGGTCAATCCAGCCAGACACAATACGGGGGTCTTGGCACGGTGCTCTACCCCATAGTCCCGGAAATACAGGCTCAAGCCGTCTTGGGCCGTATAGCGCCGCTCGGAAAACGCCAAAATCTGTTGCTCCTACAATCTTAGAAGCGCCGACAGACCTTCCAAGGTCGGCAGCATACGCTCATGGGTCCCCGGAATGCTCTCTGGCAGCTGGTTGTAGAGATTTATCCAAACAACTCGAAAACCGAAATTCGCCGCCGCCGCATCGCATGCGTTTGAATACATGAGGCAAACGCGGGTGGCATCGACGTCGAACATGTCGGGGACCATTTGATATATATCAGGATGTGGTTTGTATACTTTAACCATATGAACGGAGAATGTTTCGTCCAATAGATTCATAATTCCGGCGTTTTCTTCAGCGCCATTTACCATTTCGGGCGATCCATTTGTCAAAATGGCCGTTTTCATGCCACCGGCCTTCAGGGCGCGCAGCATGTCCGGAACTTCGGGAAATGCATTCAGTTCCCAATATACATCCAAGAGTTTTTGTCGCAATTTTTCGTCTTGAATGCCCAACGTCGCTATTGTGTAGTCAAGTGCGTCCTGGATCACTTGCCAAAAGGGCACATATTCGCGCATTTTGCTACGCAGCCAAGAATACTCTGTCCGTCGCGCCCGCCACAAGTCGGAGAGCGGTCTCTCCTTATCGCCCAAATCATCTCTGTAGCAGGCCGCGGTGGCAGCGAAATCAAACAGGGTGCCGTAGGCGTCGAAGACGCAAGCGTCAATATCCTGCATGATCGCAGTCATTGGCGAAGCCTTCGGGCTGGGGCATGGGATCGTCGCAACGAGATTTGGCATGGGG
>CAJWVP010000246.1 GCA_913048145.1 uncultured Rhodospirillaceae bacterium | reverse complement strand
AGTCCGCCCTCGTCTGACTAGTAAGGTGCGGCTTCTGGGCCGGCGCATCCTGCCCGTTGTGTTCGGGACCAGCCTCTATCAGATCAACCTTTTGATCGGGACCATACTCGCGACCCTGGTTGCCGATGGGGCGGTCTCATACTTATATTACGCGGATCGGGTGACACAACTGCCCTTGGGGGTAGTTGGTGTCGCCGTGAGCACGGCGTTGCTGCCGGCCTTGTCGCGCCAACTTGCAGCCGGCGACGACGCGGCGGCCGCCAGCAGCCAGAATCGGGGCTTGGAATTCGCGCTCCTGTTGACGTTGCCGGCAGCGGCAGCGTTGTTGGTGATTGCGCTGCCGATTGTCACCATGTTGTTCGAACGCGGCGCCTTCGGTCCGGCCGAGACGCGGGCCACGGCGGATGCGCTAATGGCCTATGCCACGGGTTTGCCGGCCTACGTTCTCATTCGCGTCCTGACGCCCGGGTTCTTCGCCCGCGAGGATACGTCAACGCCTGTTCGAATCGCCGCGGCGGTCATGGTGTTGAACATCGTCCTCAATTTGACTCTCATGCAGGTGTGGGGGCATGTGGGAATTGCGTTGGCCTCATCCATGGCCGCCTGGGCCAACGCGGCTGCGTTGGCCGTGGTGTTGAAGCGGCGCGGCCAGCTTACCATCGACGATCGTCTAGCCGATCGTGGTCCGAAAATTGCCCTGGCCAGCGCGGGTATGACCGTGGGCCTCTTCGTGGGCGAACGCCTCTTAGTGCCTGCTTGCGCCGGGCCGTGCGCGGCTAATATTCCTTCGTTGGCCGTCTTGATCATCGGCAGCATGGTTTTGTACGGAGGGTTGGCGCACATCCTGGGCGCGGCGCGCTGGTCGGACCTGAAGGCGCTGCGGTGGCGTGGTGGTGAAGAAGTGGGGGGAAGCTTGACCACTCCCAAGTGAGCCGCCATAAGACGGTCGCTCAAGAACCTATTAACGCGAAGGCCCTTTTCATGAAACGGATCTTTTCTGGCGTCCAGCCGACCGGCAACCTACACCTTGGGAACTACCTTGGCGCCATCCGCAACTGGGTGCGTCTGCAGGATGAGTTCGAGGACTGTCTGTTCTGCGTTGTCGATCTGCACGCCATCACGGTTTGGCAAGAGCCCAAGGATCTGGTGGCCAACACCCGCGAGGTGGCAGCGGCGATGATCGCCGCGGGCATCGATCCGGAGCGCAACGTCATTTTTAACCAGAGCCAAGTGTCGGCCCATGCGGAGTTGGCCTGGATTTTTAATTGTGTGGCGCGCCTGGGTTGGTTGGATCGGATGACCCAGTTCAAGGAAAAGGCCGGCAAGGACAAGGAACGCGCCTCGGTGGGGTTGTACGCTTACCCGAACCTCATGGCCGCCGATATCCTGGCCTACAAGGGTACCCACGTGCCCGTCGGTGAGGACCAGAAGCAGCACCTGGAACTAGTCCGCGACATCGCCCAGAAGTTCAACCATGATTATGGTCAAGAGTTTTTCCCCCAGGTCGAGCCGTTGATTTTTGGCACGGCGACCCGGGTCATGTCCCTGAAGGACGGCTCGTCGAAGATGTCCAAGTCCGATTCGGCGGACAATTCGCGGATCAACATGACCGATAATATCGACGGTATTGCTCGCAAGATCAAGAAGGCGAAGACCGATCCGGAACCGTTGCCATCTGAAGCCCAGGGCCTTGATGGTCGGCCGGAGGCCGCCAACCTGGTCGGCATTTATGCGGCGCTGGCCGACACGGACGTGGAGGCGGTATTGGGTGAGTTCGGCGGCCAGGGCTTCGGCGCCTTCAAGCCGGCGCTAGCCGATCTGGCCGTCGCCAAACTGAGCCCCGTCCAGGACGAGATGCGCCGCCTCATGGACGACGCGGAGCATGTGGATACTGTGCTGCACGCTGGCGCCGAGAAAGCCAATGACCTGGCGACGATGATCCTACAGGAAGTTCAAGATTTGGTGGGCTTCCTTCGTCCATGAAACGGGACCGTGGTGACTTAATGTCGCCGCGTAAATCCGTATGATCTCTCGGGGAGAACCCTCCCTTAGCTTGAGCCTAAATCGAAACTGCAGCGTTGGCGAGCCACGGCCTCCTTCAGTATGCACCTGCCAGAATTTGCCGCTGGAGACATCGGCTACGGTCGCCAGTTTTAGAAAATTATGGTTTTTTATCTGTCCTTTTCTGGTCCTTGCGAGAGGGTGAAAGGCCGATGCTTCGACAAGAACACCGCGGTGAATAAGCCGTAGAACCGTTGGAACTGTGTTTTCGACCTCCGCAACCTATCACCAATTTTCTAATAGGATGCCGCCGTCTATGCGGTATACTCAAGGGCTTCGTTCGCGCCCGCAACGGCCTTGACGCAGTGACCGCTTGTTCCTACGTCTATGACGAAACTCTGAGAACACAGATAACGATCTGGGGGATCGCCCATGTTTATTCAAACGGAAAGTACGCCCAACCCCGCCACATTGAAGTTTCTGCCCGGCAACCCAGTCATGGAGACGGGTACGGCCAACTTTGCCGTGCCGGATGAGGCGAACCGCTCACCCCTGGCGCAGACCCTCTTTGCCACCGAAGGTGTGATCGGCGTTTTCCTGGGTGCAGACTTTATCACCGTTACTAAATCTGGCGATAAGGAATGGGACGTGATGAAGCCGCTTATCCTGGGTGCCATCATGGAGCACTTCCAATCTGGCCGTCCGGTCATTGAGGCGGATGCCGCGGACACGACCGTTGCCGACGGTGATGATGACGAGGTCGTGGTCCAGATCCGTGAGCTCATCGACACACGGGTACGCCCTGCCGTCGCCCAAGACGGTGGCGATATCGTCTACAAGGGTTTCGAAGATGGCATTGTCTATCTGCATATGCAGGGCGCGTGCGCGGGATGCCCGAGTTCCACGGCCACCCTCAAGCACGGTATCGAAAACATGCTGCGTCATTACGTGCCGGAGGTGCAGGAGGTGCGGGCCGTCGAATAACCTAGGCGACGGCAATGACCAAACCCCTGTAACCGATGTCGGGCTTGCATTTTTTGCCCGCAGTTAACGTCTTGTTCAGACTTAACGCCCTAGCATGCCCAATGGTTCCTATTCGCCTCATAAAAAGAAAGCGGACGGACCAATTCCCAGGAAGAAAAACGTTTCGGGTAACGGGTGAACCGTTGACGAGGAATGCTCTTGAGATAAAACGCCGGAAGGTATCATGACAGGTAGATTTGAGCGTGGAATTCTGATTGGGGCAGGCGGTTTGGTTGTAAGTCTGTTGGCTGTGGCGGTGATTTACCCGCCCAGTTCCAAAATCACCCTCCCTGATGCGCAGTTGAATGCACCGACGCTCGCCAAGACGGTGGCTGTGGCCAATGTGGCACGGACCGCTGAATCGTATGGGATCATCCGGATCAAGGCCGTGGGGACTGCGGCGGAATCGCTGTCCGACAGACTGGAGATCCGAGCACTGGATCCGGGCGACAAGGCGATAACCCTGCACACCGCGGCGGCCCTATCTAAGACGTTCAAGCGGATTGGCTACGACCTGGACGTGATCAAGGCGGGCGGCATTGCCGTGCCACGCCTGTTTCTGGCTCGTTTGCCGCCCGACATGTCGGCAATCAGTCAGATAAAGGAGCGCAAGGCAATCTTTTTTAAGACCGTGTTGCCGCTGATCTTGCAAGTGAACGATGAGATTCGGGCCGATCGTCGACGATTGTGGGATCTGCATGCCCGCGTGAAAAACGGAGAATATCTGCCCGCTGTGGACCGTCTGTGGCTGATTGTCTTGGCGGAACGCTATAAGGTGAAGCATGGTGACGTGAAGGAGCTTTTGAGCCGGGTCGACATCATGCCGACGTCCATGGCACTCGCCCAGGCGGCGGAAGAGAGTGGGTGGGGGACGTCCCGATTCTCCCGCGAAGGCAACGCTATTTTTGGGGAATGGACTTTCTCGGACGCCGAAGGCTTGGTGCCGCTGAAGCGCGAGGCCGGCCGGACCCACAAGGTCCGCGCTTTCCGCAGCCTGCTCGACTCGGTCCGCTCTTATGCCCGGAATCTCAATACACATCGGGCCTATCGCAAGCTCCGGACAATGCGTCAACAGATGCGGCGTGACGGTACGGCGGTCCGCGGCCGCCGGCTGATCGAAACCCTGACCAGCTACTCCGAGCGGGGCATGGATTACGTCAAAGACCTTCGCGCCATCATAAGCGTAAATCAGCTGGACGGGCTGGACGCGGCAAAGTTGAGCCAACCGGAAACGGCGGAACAACCAGTTATCTGACCTGTCGTGGCCTCAGTTTCAGGCCATTCCTGTGCAATCTGCAGAGGGCGCTGGACCATGAATTATTATTTTGGTGACGTTAAATTACTAAAATAATGGCTCATGGAACAAAAAACTGGCGGCCGTACCAGCGCCAGCGGCCGGCGGCGACGGGCATGGTGCAGTTCAGCCGGATTCTGCCCCTTGTGAACTTCTTGGCCGTGCGCACCTCAATCCGCGGGTTGAGGGCTATTAATCCGCTTCGACCGGCGTGCGATAGGAAACAAGACAACCGCGTCAAATCGCTCATTTTATCGACCAAGGTGAATCCCATGGCAGGTGGATTTTCTTTGGTAATCGTGTGATCCGGCGGTGTGACGTCTTTG
>CAJWVP010000245.1 GCA_913048145.1 uncultured Rhodospirillaceae bacterium | reverse complement strand
AGCTAAAGCCGTTAGAGCCGCCAGCCTCGTTGCAACCAGCAGATGCACCTGTCGACGTATCCGCGTCGATCGCCGTGGTGGAAATCTCCCCGTCGCGGGAACCGTCGGTGCCCGCGCAAACGCTAAGCGCACCGGCCTCAGTCGATGAGCCTTCCCCTGTTGTTGCCGCGCAGCTGTCCGATGCGGCCCCGGCAGTCACGGCGCCGGTAGTCGCCGCCAAGCCGGTGCTCAACGCGCCAATCGAAACGGTCCCGCTTGGAGAGCAAGCAGCCGCTTCGACCGATGCACCGGCTGCATCGTTTCCCGCTCCGGCGTCGACTGAAACCTCGGTGGAATCCGAGGCCGATACATCAGCGACGCCTGAGCCTGAAAACGGTACTGCAGCGGCCGAGCTGGAAGCCGCCGCGGAAGCGCCGGCGGAACCAAAATCCCGGGTCCTGGTGCGCGCTAAATCGAACAGCTGGATCCAGGTCCGAGACGATTTTTCGAATGAGATTATGGTGACGCGGTTACTGAAGGCCGGTGAGGAATATTACGTCCCGGACAAGTTTGGATTGCGGCTGTTGACTGGGAATGCCGGGGCTTTGGAGATCCTCGTGGATGGCAAACCGGTGCCACCCATCGGTCTGGAGGGCGCCGTGCGACGCGGTGTTCAATTGGACCCGGCCCTGTTGAAAGCCGGCGACGCGGTCAGCGAATAGCGAAGGCTGGCATTGACCATCGCCGAGGACTGAGGCAAAACCTCGCCGGAAACCGTGCCCTTGCGGCCCCGCCGCGGCGGGATAGAGGAATTAGGGAATGAACGGCCCCTTTGACAGACCGACCGGCCCCAGCGCCCGCCGCCAGAGTGTCCCCGTCAAGGTCGGACACGTGACCATCGGTGGGGGCTCGCCGATTGTCGTGCAGTCCATGACGAATACAGATACGGCTGACATCAAGGGCACGGCCGAACAGGTCGCACAACTGGCCCGCGCCGGGTCTGAGATCGTTCGGATCACCGTCGATCGCAAAGAGGCCGCCGCCGCCGTGCCGCATATCCGCGACGAACTGGCCCGTAGGGGCGTGAATGTGCCCCTCGTTGGCGATTTTCATTACATCGGACACAGCCTGCTCACGGAATTTCCGGCCTGCGCCAAGGCGCTGGCCAAATATCGGATCAATCCGGGTAATGTGGGGCACCGCGAAAAGCGCGATTCGCAGTTTTCGACAATGGTGGAAATCGCCGCTCAGTACGAAAAACCGGTACGCATTGGCGTCAATTGGGGCAGTCTGGATCAGGACCTGGCCATTCGCATGATGGATGAGAATGCCAAATCCGCCAATCCGATACCAGCCGACGCAATCACCCGTGAGGCTCTCATCGTTTCTGCAGTGACCAGCGCCCAGCGCGCCGAGGAAATCGGGCTAAGCAGTGACAAGATTATCCTGTCTTGCAAGGTCAGCGAAGTGCAAAGCCTGATCGCCGTCTACCGTGGATTGGCGCAGCGGGGGGATTACGCGCTTCACCTGGGGCTCACGGAAGCGGGCATGGGGTCGAAGGGGATCGTTGCGTCCACGGCGGCGTTGTCGGTCCTGTTACAAGAGGGTATCGGCGACACTATCCGCATCTCGCTGACGCCGGAGCCAGGCGGGGATCGCGCTCAGGAGGTTGTGGTGGCGCAGGAGGTCCTGCAGACTATGGGGCTTCGCAGCTTCGTGCCCCTGGTGACGGCATGTCCCGGCTGTGGGCGTACCACATCAACCGTGTTCCAGGAGTTGACCGATCGAATCCAGAGCTTCATCCGGGCGTCCATGCCCGAATGGAAAGAGAAATACCCTGGTGTTGAGGACATGAACGTTGCCGTAATGGGCTGCATCGTCAACGGTCCCGGGGAGAGCAAGCACGCCGACATCGGAATCAGTCTTCCCGGCACCGGCGAACAACCGGCCGCGCCGGTGTTCATCGACGGCAAGAAGGAAATGACGCTTCGCGGCGCGAACATCGCGGATGAATTCCAGGCGATTGTCGAGGACTACATCGCCAAGCGCTATGGGGATGGCGGCACCTCCAAGGTGGCTGAATAGGGACCATTAGCCATGTCTATTTTCCAGACCGTCCGCGGCACCCATGATCAACTGCCCGATGTATTCCGCGACCACAAGCGGGTCACGGATACAGCGCGCGATATCTCGGCACGCTATGGCTTTCGGGAGATGACGCCGCCCGTGTTCGAATTCACCCAGGTGTTTTCTCGGACCATGGGTGAGACCTCGGACGTGGTGACCAAGGAGATGTACACCTTCGCCGATCGTTCCGGCGAAGAGCAGATTTCGCTTCGCCCTGAGTTCACGGCCGGCATTTGCCGGGCGTTTGCCTCTAACGCCCTTTACGATCAGGCGCCCTTTAAGGCATTCGCCACGGGACCGCTGTTCCGATACGAACGACCGCAAAAGGGCCGGCAACGCCAGTTCCACCAGATCGACATGGAAATCTTGGGCGTCCCGGGAACTGCCGCCGACATCGAGGTCTTGGCCGTCGGTCAGCACATCCTGGAAGAGCTTGGTGTCGCCGCCGATGTTACATTGAAGCTGAACTCCCTGGGCGACCCGGAAAGTCGGGCGGCCTATCGGGAAAAGCTCATTGCCTATCTGCAACCCTTTAGGGCCGAATTATCCGCAGACAGCCGTGAACGTCTGCATCGCAATCCGCTTAGGGTTTTCGATTCTAAATCGGAACGCGATCAGGAGATCGTCGCCGATGCTCCGTTGCTGAAGGATCATCTCAATGATACCTCAAAGGCGTTTTTCGATGAGGTCTGTAAAGGCCTAACGCGCCTGGATATCGCGTTCACCTTGGACCCAGGACTGGTCCGTGGTCTCGACTACTACACCCACACTGCCTTTGAATTTGTTACGGAAACCCTGGGTGCCCAGGGCGCGGTGATCGCAGGTGGCCGCTACGATGGGCTCATCGAGCAGTTGGGTGGCCGTCCGACCCCTGGCATCGGCTGGGCCGGCGGCGTGGAACGGCTGGCCATGATGGCCGGTGAAGCGCCGGCGGCGCAGCGGCCCGTGGCGCTTATACCACTGGGCGCGGCAGCGGACGCCTTCACCCAGGTCTTAGCCCGCGACCTGCGCAAGGCCGGTTACGTCGTGGAATTGGGCTACTCGGGCAACATGAAGCGCCGCCTCAATCGCGCCAACAAGGTCGGCGCGGCGGTGGCCGTGATCATCGGCGATGACGAATTGGCCAAGGATGTGGCCACAGTTCGCGACATGGATTCGGGCGAACAGCGCGAAGAGCCGGTGGCCGCCTTGGTGGAATTTCTCGCACCATACCGTTAGCGTGGTGACATGGCAGGGTCGGAAACATTAGGTGCACGACCCCTTGTGGTCGGCGCCAACCATCGCAGTAGTTCCCTGGCTCTCCGGGACCGCTTGTTTGTTGAAGATGCGGATATCCCGGCGTTCTTGAGCAGGCTGCGTGCCAAGGGCATCGACAATGCTGTCCTTCTGTCCACCTGCGACCGAATTGAGGTGCTGTCCTCGCATAGCGATCCGCGGAATGCGGCTGCGTCTATTCAAGCCTGTTTTGCCGATTTGCTTGGCAATACCGACGTCACCCTCGAAAGCCAGTGCTACGCCCTGGTCGATGATCGCGCCGTCGAACAGATCTTCGCCGTTTCGGCTTCCTTGGATAGCCAGATCATCGGTGAGCCCCAGGTCCTAGGCCAGGTAAAGGCGGCCCATCGGATCGCCCGTGAGAATGGTATGGTGAGTGGCGGATTGGAGACCCTCATGCAGGCCGCCTACGGTGCCGCAAAAAGGGTGCGCACCGAAACGGCTATCGGCGAACGCCCCGTATCCATTGCCGCCGCCGCCGTTGACTTGGCGCGCGGCGTGCATGGCGATCTGTCTAGTGCGAAAGGCTTGCTGATTGGTGTCGGGGACATGGGCTACATGGTGGCTGAACACCTCGTGGCTGCCGGTCTCGAACGGCTCACGGTCACCCATCCCTTGGAGGTCCGCGCCGCCATTCTTGCCCGGATCCTTAATTGCCATCGCATCGGTTACGATGACCGCGCTGAGGCGATGGCGAGTGCGGATGTGGTCGTCACCGCACTTGGACGGCATGATTATGCCGTAAATACAGACATGATCAAGAGCGCCCTCAAAACCAGGCGCATGCGACCCATATTCCTGGTTGACGTGGCGGTGCCCGGTGACGTGGATCCTGCCATCAACCGGATTGATGAGGCGTTTCTTTATGAACTGGCGGATTTGGAACGGATCGCTTTTGACGGCCGCGCCAGCCGGGAAACGGAAGCCGAAGCTGGCCGCGCAATTGTTGCCGCTGAGGTTGCCGCCTACCAGGTCGAGCGGGCTGGCCGCGCCGCTGTGCCGGCGGTGAAGCTCTTGCGTGAGTATGCGGAACAGATGCGTGCCGAAGTTCTTATCAAATCCGGAGGCGACGCAGAGAAGGCGACCCGTCTGTTGCTGAGCCGTTTACTCCATAATCCTTCCATCATGCTTCGGCACGCAGCGTCGGGGGCGCCGGGGGAATTGGAGACGCTTGACCGAGCGATCCGCAAACTTTTTCAACTCGAAGACGGTCTGACCATTACGCCGGCGGCTAGAAGGGACGATGAGATATGAGCTTTGATGAGAATCTGAACCGGGTGCTGTCCCGTTATGAT
>CAJWVP010000244.1 GCA_913048145.1 uncultured Rhodospirillaceae bacterium | reverse complement strand
GTGCCGTCCTGCGCGCTCATGCTGAAGTTTGAATGGCCCCTGATCGTTCCCGACGACGACAACGTGAAGACCTTGAGTGGGGCCACGGCAGATATCACTGAATACATCGTCGACATCGCTAAGAGCGAGGGCCTGGCCGAAGGGCTTGGTGCCCTGGATGGTGGCGTCACGGTGCACATCGCGTGTCACTCGCGGGCCCAGAACATGGGCCAGAAAGGCGCTGAAATGTTGCGTTTGATCCCCGACACGGAGGTTACTGTCATCGAACGCTGTTCTGGACACGGAGGTTCCTGGGGGATTATGAAGGACACGTTCGAAGTGGGGTTGAAGGTCGGCAAGCCTGTCGCCCGCCAAGCCGCGAAGGCCGCCAATCCGCATGTGGTGTCCGAGTGCCCGTTAGCGCGCGATCACATTCTGCAGGGGATCGAGCGTCTGGGCGAGACGGTGGACGGTGTCAGCTCCGCCCAGCACCCGGTTCAACTCCTGGCCAAGGCCTACGGATTCTAGGAAGAGCAGAATATCATGTTAACGGAAATCACCCGCGACGATATCATGGACATGGACGACTACGCTAAGGTCCGCAAAGAGCGCCGTCGCAACATTACCAAAATGAAAACTGATCGTCGGGTTGCCTTGGGTCCGGATGCAACCTTCTATTTCGAGAGCTACGACACCATGTGGCACCAAATTCATGAGATGTTGTACATCGAACGAGGTGGCGAAGAGCAGATTGTCGATGAATTGGCCGCCTACAATCCGTTGATTCCGAAAGGTCGGGAACTGATCGCGACCCTGATGTTCGAGATCGATGAACCGGAGCGGCGCGCGAGCGTTCTTGCTGGCCTTGGTGGGGTTGAAGAGACGGTATGTCTGAAATTGGACGGCAAGGTTATACTCGCCGAAGCCGAAGCGGACGTCGACCGGACCAGCACCGATGGCAAGGCCTCATCCGTACAGTTTCTGCATTTTCCTTTTAGCGATGACGACGTGGCATTGTTCTGCGAACCCTTGGTGAAGGTCATTCTAGCCATCGAACATGAAAAATATCCGCATATGACAATTCTGTCAGAGGCAACGCGGGCTGCCCTACAAGGCGATTTTGCCGATACCTAATCTTCTCCTAACGTGCTTCCGTAGTGAATATCAAGACCGGCATGTCGTTGCTGGACCGCATGCCTCTTACCTATGCCGACAAGTGTGAGTTTAGGTAGATACTTCTCAATCTTTTAGCGACTGCCGTGAATTTCATGCCGGACGGTGGTGAGGTGATCATCAGCACCGAAGCCGCATTAGGCGGGGTAACGACCATCGTGGCCGACACGGGGACCGGGGCTGCGCCACAGGCCTTGTCGCACCTAACCGAGCCCTTCAAGCGCGTCGAAAGCAATCCTTATCGGACCCAAACTGGGTAAGGTCTAGGCTTGGTAACCACTAAATCCCCGGTTGATCTCCATGGCGGCTCCATGACCATCGACAGCGAGGCTGGTGTAGGCGGGGCCGTCAAGGTGTGCCTGCCGGGCAAAGACCGCTGAAGGCGCGACCTATTCCAAGGATTCGTGGCGGTAGACGCCCCAGAACTCGGCTCGGCGTAGCCATCCGTCACGGCCATCCACCTCGACCCGGCACCAGGTCGAATTGGCGGGGCAGAATTGAACCCGTCCGATGACGCCTGGTTCCAGACCCGCGACGCCCGGGCTCTTGCTGTCGGGGCCGCGGCGTACGGTCCGCACCTTGTAGGTAACGATGAAGGTCCGCTGGCCGGACAGCATGTTTACATGAACCCAACCTTGCGTGCCTTGCCAATCGCGAACCTTCCGCCAAGTTCCATACTCGGCGATGATCTCAATGGGCAGGAACTTTCGGCGGTACACCCATTCCACCGGATATTTGAGGCCCGGCCCGGTGCGCATGTTGACTATCGTCGCGTGAAGGCTGACGAAGCGGGGTAGCGGCAGGCTTGAACCTTTGGTTTGGGCAATTGCTGGCGTGGTCGAAAGGCCAATAAAGATAGCTATCAGGGAAAGGAAGATCGTTCGGCGCACGTTGTCTTGGTCCTGTTATACATTCTGCCAAAAATGGGATTTCTGGGCAGTTCATGTCTATTATACTGTGCTCGCCCGGCGTCGCCAACGGATGCTGGACAAGGGGTGAGGGTATTGCTATGGCCTGCAGGGCGATCATAAGGGAGGCAAGGGATGCCGCAAAGTAAACCGCGTGTCGTGGTCACCAGAAAGCTACCCGACCCCATTGAAACGCGGATGATGGAGCTGTTCGACGTTCAGCTAAACCTCACCGATGAGGCCATGTCCACGGCGGATCTAATCGAGGCTGTGAAAACGGCAGATGTTCTTGTTCCGACGGTCACAGACCGCATCGACGCCGCGATCTTGTCCCAGGCGGCTGAGAACCTCCAGTTGGTCGCCAACTACGGTACGGGGATCGACCATATCGACCTCGCCACCGCACGCCAACACGGAATTACCGTGACCAACACTCCAGACGTGCTCACCGAGGACACGGCCGACATGACCATGGGGTTGATCTTAGCTGTTTCCCGACGTCTGACCGAGGGCGAACGCCGGCTTCGAAGTGGTGATTGGCACGGGTGGGCGCCGACCAGCATGCTGGGGCACCGGATCTACGGCAAACGGCTGGGCATTGTCGGCATGGGACGTATTGGCCAAGCCTTGGCCTGCCGGGCCCGGGGGTTTGGCCTTTCCATCCATTATCACAACCGCCACAAGCTGCATGAGGAAATCGAGCAGGAACTGGAGGCCACCCACTGGGAAAGCCTGGACCAGATGTTGGCCCGTATGGACGTGATCTCCGTGAATTGCCCGCATACGCCCGCTACCTACCATTTGTTATCTGCGCGTCGGCTGAAGCTGTTACAGGGGCATGCGGTGATCGTCAACACGTCGCGCGGCGAAGTGATTGACGAGAACGCCCTGACCCGCATGCTGGTCGCTGGCGAGATCGGCGCCGCCGGCCTGGACGTGTTTGAGCATGAGCCCGCCGTCAATCCGAAGCTGGTGGCCCTGGATAACGTAGTGCTTCTGCCGCACATGGGTTCCGCCACCTTTGAAGGCCGTATCGACATGGGCGAAAAAGTCCTGATCAATATCAAGACGTTCATCGACGGCCACAATCCGCCGGATCGTGTTCTTGGAGAAGAATCCTAACAAGCCCGATAATTTTAATTAACCTCCCGGCTCTAACAAACGACTTTCTGGAGGTCGCATGCCTGATCTCACCCAAATGCTCCAGGACCGCTACGGCCTGGAGCCTGACGCTCAAGCTGAATATCTGAACCAGACCATCATGGGCCTGCTGGGCCACCGAGTATGCCGAGCATTCGACGATCGTGACCTGGACGAGGGGTTGTTGAACCTGCTTTTGGCCTGCGCCCAGTCGGCTCCGACAAAATCCAATCTGCAGCAGTATTCCATCATTGTGGTTCGGGAGAAGGCGAAGCAGAAGGCCATTGCCGACCTGATTCCATCCATGCCTTGGATCGCCGACGCGCCCGTGTTTCTGGCGTTCCTGGGCGACGTGCGGCGTATTCGCCGTCTCGCGAACCTGCGCAGCCATGACTACGCCAACAACAACGCGGACACGTTCATGAACGCTACCGTGGATGCGGCGCTGGCGATGCAGATGTTCATCAATGCCGCCGAAAGCGTGGGCCTGGGATGTTGTCCCATCAGTTACGTGCGCAACCGGATCGAGGACTACGCGGCTATCCTGAACCTGCCAGACGGCGTATTCCCCATCGCCGGCTTGCCAGTGGGGTGGCCGGCGCGGGACGGATACGTCTCCATGCGCTTGCCCCAGGATATCGTCGTCCATCAGGAACGCTACGACGACGGGGGTCTGGACACCGAGGTCACCGCCTACGATGACCGCAACCATGACCGCTTCCCGCTTCCCGCGGGCAAGCAGCGTCATACGGGCAAGTACGGCGTGCTGGAGAAATGCACCTGGTCGGAAAACGTGACGCGGCAGTTGTCGTTGCCGGAGCGGGACGGGTTCGCAGCCTGGCTCAAGTCTCGGGGGATCGACCTCGGTTAGGTTCAGGCGTGGACGCTGAGGTCCGTGATTGTCGGGTTGTCGCCGCAGACGGGACAGCCTGGGTCACGCTTCACGGCGATCTTGCGGAAAGTTCCGCTGAGTCCGTCGATGATCATAAGCGAACCGGCCATGCTCTCGCCGATACCGAGGATTTCCTTGATTACTTCGGTTGCTTGGAGTGAGCCCACCATGCCGCATAGCGCGCCCATAACGCCGGCTTCGGCGCAGCTGGGTATCTGGCCGTCCGGGGGGGCCTCGCGGAAGATGCAACGGTAGCACGGTCCCGATTCCTCGCCGGTCTCGCTGGGGAACGCACGGTAGGTCGCCAACTGCGCATCAAACCGCAGGATCGCGGCGGACACCAGAGCCTTCTTCTGGAACACGCATACATCGTTGACCAGAAACCGAGTGGAGAAATTGTCACAGCCGTCGGCCACCACGTCGTAGGCCTCGATTATATCCATGGCGTTGTCCGCGGTGATGCGCTCATTTTGCGGGACAATTTTCACGTCTGGATTGATAGCTGCCACCGATTCTGCAGCGCTGGCCACCTTAAGCCGGTTGATATCGGCGGTGCCGTGGAGAACTTGGCGTTGCAGGTTGGAGAG
>CAJWVP010000243.1 GCA_913048145.1 uncultured Rhodospirillaceae bacterium | reverse complement strand
CAGGGACTGGGGCCAGGGGACATGGTCCATTCCGTGCTTGGTTTTGGCACAGTAAACGGTGGGCACTATGTCCGCGAAGCGATCAATCACTACACTAACGCCTTGCTGCTGACGGCCGGGACGGGCAGCGAGACGCCGTCGCGAAAACAAGTCCATCTCATGAATGTCTACGGCACGACCGTGCTGGTCGGGTTCGCGGACTACTTGAGCAAGCTAGCAGACGTCGCCCGGAATGAAGGGTTGGAGCCCGGGACAGATATTCCTATCAAACTGATTTGCGCAGCCATCGGCGGCGCCCCCCGCGACGTCCTATCCGAGGCCTGGGGCGGCGCTGAGGTTTGCGACTTCTACGGCGTCGGCGACACTGGATTTATTGCCGCCGAGGGGCCCGAGCAGGATGGACTTCATATATGGGAAGACGCCCATTTCGTGGAGATCATTGACCCGGATGATCTGACGCCCGCAGACAATGGCCAAGTCGGGAACATTTGCGTCACTGCTTTGTTCAAGGACGACATCTTCCCCAACATCCGATTCAATACGAATGACTTGTCCGCGATCGAGACCAGGGCCGGACCGCTGGATTGGAACCTACGGCGATTGCGGGGCTTTCTCGGACGCAGCGACGATATGGTCAAGCTACGCGGTATCAACGTATACCCGACCGCCGTCGGCGAGATCTTGAAGCTTGCTGGCGACAACACAGGTGAGTTTTTCTGCCGCGTTCAGCAAACCGATGGGCGTGACAATATGATCGTGGCGGTGGAAAGTGCGGCGGCCCCATCTGATTGGAGCGGCTTGGCGGAGCAGTTCAGATCCCTGCTTCGCCAGAAAATCGGGGTCGACTTCAGCGTCGAATTGGTTGCCCCGGGCGATCTTGAGCCGCTCACCAAAATCAACAGCCGGCAAAAGCCCGTGCGGTTAGCGGATGATCGGCCAAAGGTCCCTTAAATCACCGATCGGGAGGGGGGAACGTCTTCGTCCAATGCTCCATGATCTGAGCACGGGTCGCGATCCAGATACCGTCCGTGGCACTCACCCGCTCGATAAATGATTCCAACGCCGCCGCCCGCCCAGGCCGGCCGGCAATCCTCAAATGGAGGCCCAACGACATCATGCGGGGCGCTGCCGCCCCCTCGTCGTGCAGCACATCCAGGGTATCATTCAGATAGACAACCCAGTCTCTGGGCGTGTAGGCCGGTGCGTTCCACATCTTCATATCGTTGGTATCAATGGCGTAGGGCAGGATTAGTATGGGCTTACCAATCTTGCTATCCGTATCCCAGAACGGCTTATCGTCGCTATAATCGTCCATGTGGTAGCGGTAATCTTCCTCAATCAACAGGCGCCGAGTATTCGCGGTAAACAGATACCGCGACAGCCATCCCACAGGGCGGGCTCCAGTCGTCTGTTCAATCGATTGGGCGGCACGGCGGATAAACGCGCGCTCCGTTTCCTCGTCCATATTGTGCTGGACCTGCCAACGATATCCATGGGCACAGGTTTCATGCCCATCATCGGCGATACGCCTTGCAATTTCTGGCGCCCGCTCGAGGCTTTGCGCCGCGGCGGTAAACGTCGCCGGGAGATTACGCCGCGCGAGCATGTCCATGATCCGCGGCGCGCCCGCCTTAATGCCGTAGGCGTAGTTGCTCTCGTTAGAGAAATTCCGAATCCCGGGCTTCACCATCATGCCCATCTCATCAACGGCTTCAGCTCGCGAATCGCCGTCCGCGACCGACATCTCAGCTCCCTCCTCAACGTTCACGACAATTGACAGGGCGAGACGCGCCCCATTCGGCCAGATGGGTTCGGTGTTCACAGTTTCAGTCCTTGCTTTCGGGCGATATTCCCAACTTACGTAATCATCAAATCGACAAGCGTCGCGACGTCACGTTCGTTTTCCAAGTCGTCGGTTCTGGAGATCAAAGCCTCGGCCTGACTCTCAGAAACGACCGGTCGGGCCGAGGCACAGTTTTGGCGAAACTTGGCCAAGTGCGCTTCCCGGTCGAGCGGGTTCTGCGGGTTACCAAGGACGAATTCGCACGTCGTCGATACGTTCGCGCCATCCTTCAAAGCGATAGACACCGTGACCGGTGTCAGGGCGTTCGGGTCGGGATTGTCATCGATCCGAATCTTTACCCGTTTCGCCAAATCTTGAATGGTATCGTTGGCAATATTCCCCGGCCAAAAATGGGCCACGTCGATCGTGCCGTGGGCCAGGGCGCAGGCAACCGTATAGGCGGAACACAGCCGAGCATAGTTAGGGGTCATGCGTTGCGACGGCGGGCGCCCGACCAACTGATGTATCAGCGGCGGCACGTCGCAAACCACCGATACGACATTTTCCGCCTTCAAACCGTGATCACGCATCAACCTGAGACAACAATCGACGACACCATGGGTCGCGCGGCCGGAGGGGAATGGTTTGTGCGCTACCTCAGTGATCTGCCAGGTCTTGCCCAAATTAGTTAGCAGGTCGGCGAAGTCGTAGCCGTTTTCGATCAGATTCAGGTATCCGAACTCGCCTTCGATGATTTCGCGAGGGCCAAAAACTCCCTCCGCCGCCAGATCGCAGGCCATCACCGCGTTCCGAGCGGCAAACCCCATTTGCACGGCCAATAGCGACGACCCCTCGGCATGCGCCTGCATGGTGCCACCGACCTGACCATAAGCAATAGAACAGGCACGGATAAGCTGGTCCCGGTCGAAACCACAAATTTTGCCGATGCCCATGGTGGCGGCAAAGGTGCCGGCCGTTGCCGGCCGGAAAAACCGCAACCCAGACTTCGCCGCCACGCCGAGAACGCAAGCGATGTCCACGCCAAGCGCCACGGCTACCATCAACGTCCGTCCGCTCACACCACCGTGCCGCTCGGCGACCGCCATGCATGCCGCAAGAACCACCGTGACACAATGCACGACGGCTGGTTCGTGGACACAGTCAAATTCAGAATTGTGGGTCAGGAACGCATTCAGGAAGGCCGCCGATGGCGCCGGCAAGGATTCTCCGGAAACCCAAACGCGGGCATCGTCGCCGGCTCCCCACAAGGCGGCGGCCCGACGCATCTCATCGACCTGTGGCGCGGCGCTACCAACAATGCCAACGCCCAGGCTATCCTGAATGAACGTCCGTGTCGCACCTACGGCGTCCGGTGGCAGGCTATCAAAGTCTGACCGAAGGACATGATCAGCAAAAATTTCGATGGCATCCATGGCGCCTTTTTCACTTAATCCTATTAAATTGAACTGCTTTCCCGATTAGCTAACAATGCGTGCGCCGCCAAGGCAACACTAGCCACGTGAGCCAGGATCTGGGGGGACAACCCGTCCCCATCGGCGCTCCAAATCTTCGGCAGCATTCAGTAGATGAGCTTCCTCGTTTGGCGCCGCCATCAAATGGAAGGCCATCGGCAACCCTTCATCCGAAATTCCCGAGGGTAGGGAAATCGCCGGTCCTCCAAAAATGTTGGCAAGGCCAGTGAAAATCGCCTGGTTTGTCGGCACGGGTTGGGTGCGGGCGAAGGCTAGTTGTGGGGCGGTCGGGGTGGCTAGGAAGTCAACTTCGCCAAACAGGTTCAGCAAGGCGATTTTAGCACGGGCGAGTTTTTCCTGCGCATCGTTAAGGCGGTCCGACGGTATAGTTCTGCCGTAGTCAAACATGGCGATCAAGCTCTCCGAATAGGCCTCAGGATGAGCCCGTAGTGAGTGGGCCAGCGCCCTCGCCCCGTCAGACTCGATTTTCAAGAACGCAGCGAAGCGCAGGTCATTTAAGTCGACCTCCGGAAAGGGAAGCTCAATGATATCTGCACCGGCACCGCGGGCATCGTCGACGGCGCGATGAAAGCCATCGGCGATTACGGAATCGCTAAGGCGATTGATTTCTTCGGTAAAAACACCCACCCGCGCTCCGTCGAGACGCCGGTTCTTTTCGATAGACCAATCGGGCATTGGCGAACAGCCCAAGACACCAAGCAGCAACCGGGCATCCCGAACGCTACGGCATAGGGGACCGACATGATCAAAGGCGGGGCTCAGGGGGACGATACCGTCCATACTGATTAACCCATGCGTCGCCTTGAGGCCGACAATACCGCAATATCCAGCGGGTAGACGAACAGACCCCAGCGTATCAGTGCCAAGCGCGGCCCAGGCCAGACCACCTGCCACGGCACTACCTGAACCACCACTGGATCCACCGGGAACGAAGCCAAGTTTCCACGGATTGTCCGTTGGGCCATCGTGCGGGTTATCGGTGACACCGCCGATGGCGCATTCGTCCATGTTCAGCTTTCCCAAGATGATCGCGCCCGCCTTTCGAAGCAATTCAGATACGGCAGCGTCACCGGACACACTGTGGTGGTATTTGGCGCCGTTACGCGTTGCCATACCTACGGCATCAATATTGTCCTTTAATGCGATGGGAACGCCATCTAACTGGGAGAGCGCTTCACCGTCCTGCCGCCGGAAATCGCTACTCTTTGCTGAACGCTGTGCGCCCGTGACGTCCAGTTCGACATAGCAGTTTAATATCGCCTGCCGACGTTCGATGTGTTCCAACTGCTGCATCAGCAAGGTCGACGCGCTGATCTCGGCAGTATCGAGTGCGGCGGAAATCTCTACAATGTCAGTGTCGACGTGTTCCATAAGTTAATCATATCCGAGTTCGGGTCAGCGATAAGCCCCAAAAATCACCATACTAATGGGTTTGGCAGTATGGATGATAAGCTCCTTGCCCATCAGT
>CAJWVP010000242.1 GCA_913048145.1 uncultured Rhodospirillaceae bacterium | reverse complement strand
GGCCCTTCATGGCTAGCTCGGAAAGCAACCACCCCTACCATCTCGTTAATCCCTCCAAGTGGCCCTTCGTCGGTTCGCTAGCGGGTTTCATCATGGCCACAGGTGGCATCTACTACATGCACGACGGCAGCATCTTCGCATTCCTCGCCGGCACGGCCTTGATGCTCTATGTCATGTACGGCTGGTGGAGCGATGTCATATCCGAAGCGGAGGGGGGCGTCGATCATACGAGCGTCGTCAAACACGGGCTCCGGGTCGGCATGGTTTTGTTCATCACATCCGAAGTGATGTTCTTTTTCGCTTTCTTCTGGGCCTTCTTCGACGCAACCGTGCCGCTGATCACGCGAACAGCTCACGAAGTCTGGCCGCCAGAGGGTGTCGTGCCTTTTGCCGCGTTCGGCATTCCGTTCCTGAATACGTTGATACTTCTAACATCCGGCGCAACGGTGACCGTGGCACACCATAAAATTGTACACGGCGACCAGGCAGGCTGTGGCCGCTGGCTCGCCTACACGGTCGTGTTGGGCCTCATCTTCACCGGTCTGCAGGCATACGAATACGTTCACGCCACCTTTGGTTTCACCGATGGTATCTATTCATCGACCTTCTATCTAGCCACCGGCTTTCACGGCTTCCACGTGATCGTCGGCACCCTGTTCCTACTGGTTTGCTACTTCCGCACCCAGAAGGGCCACTTCACGGCCGACACCCACATCGGCTTTGAGGCGGCAGCTTGGTATTGGCACTTCGTTGACGTGGTCTGGCTGTTCCTCTTCGTCTGCATCTACTGGTGGGGCGGTTCGGGATACGTGCCACCATCCTAAGGGATATGTCGATGGCGGATGAGCACCCGGAACGCCCGACCCGTGAACTCATCCGCCTCGGCCTTCGGGGCCAATGCCCTCGATGCGCCTACGGGCGCATTTTTTCTGCCTATTTGACTCTGGCCAACGCTTGTCCAAATTGTGGTCTCAAACTCACGGGCAGCGATGTCGGTGACGGCCCGGTGGTCCCAGCTATGCTGTTGATCGGCGGGCTAATCATCGGTATGGCAGCGGTGACGGAACTAACCTGGCAGCTGCCATTGTGGCTCCACGCCATGCTTTGGTTGCCGTTGGCCATCTTCCTGGTGGCCTTGATCCTGCCGCCGATCAAGGGCCTCGCCGTGGCCTTGCAACACCGCTATCGTTCGACGGAAGAGGATACGCGACCTGGCGGGCAGTAGGGAGGCTGGGCACATGTGAAGCTTGTCCCGGAACATGCGGTGAACGCTTTGTCGGCAAGGGGTGTAAGTAGTGACGAGCGGCTTAGCGCTGCTTCCACTCGGCCTTGCGCTTCTCAGCGAAGGCGGCCATGCCTTCTTTCTGATCTTCCATTGCAAAGGTGGAATGGAACATGCGGCGTTCAAACCGAATACCCTCGGCCAGCGTCGTCTCAAAGGACCGATTGACGGACTCCTTGTTGATGAGAACGGCCGGACGGGACATACCGGCGATGACACTTGCGGCATCCATGGCCTCATCCATGAGTTTGTCGGCTTCGACAATGCGCGCGATCAAGCCCGCACGTTCTGCCTCTTCGGCACCCATCATGCGGCCCGTCAGACAAAGGTCCATGGCCTTCGCCTTGCCGATGGCGCGGGTCAGGCGCTGGGTTCCGCCGGCGCCCGGCAACGTGCCCAACTTGATCTCCGGCTGGCCAAACTTGGCCGTATCGGCGGCGATAATCATGTCGCACATCATGGCGATTTCACATCCGCCACCCAGCGCGAAGCCGGCCACCGCCGCGATCGTCGGTTTACGGCACTGCGCCAGTCGCTCCCAGCCGTCGGTGATGAAGTCGCGCTGATAGGCGTCCATGTAATTGAAGTTCTGCATTTCCTTGATGTCCGCTCCGGCGGCGAAGGCCTTTTCGGACCCGGTAACGACGATACAGCCAACACCCGCGTCTGCTTCGAGGGTGTCCAGGGCTTCGGCCAGCTCTCGGATCAAATCTGCGCAGAGCGCGTTCAGCGCCTGGGGCCGATTGAGCGTGATGATACCGACTTGATCTTGGGTATCGACGATGATGTTTTCGTAAGCCATGGAAAATCTCCGAACCTCTGGCGCGGCGCCGATTAAAATTATGCATTGCAGCGGAGGATTCTTAACCAACCCACCACGATGCGCCAAGCAGAGAATGGAGAAATTTCGATCCGTGAGACCTTGCCAAGGGTTGAACGCGTGGGGGCCAAACCTTTAGGGATGGGCAGCGCGTCCGCTTCACTGCTGATGGCGCCTGTCGAAATCATACCTGCCCAAAGTCAACCTGGATCCCGATTGAGCAGACGCAGAATATTAGGAGGCCCGATGGATCGCGTATTGCGATCCCCGGCCTATCTATTTCATATTATATTGCGATGTTTCACGGCATGTCATGTCGACGGACTTGAACCATGGTCAACTGCGCGTCCGTGCGGGAGAAAACAACGTGTTGGAACAAAAGATCAAGTATTCTCGTCGTCGTCGACGAACCCAATATCCCGGACATGGTCCCTATTATGCTGAAAGAACCGGGCTACGACGTTCTCTCCATGGGCGACGGCGCAGCAAAATCGAGCCATATGCCCAAAACCCCACCGTCATCAAGACCGCCTGCAACGCTGGCTGCATGTTCTTGATGAAGGGCGAGAAAATCTAGGCTTTGCATCTCATGTCAACCGAGACCCTCACCCGCGCCCTTCTGCATGCCAAGACCGTTGCCTTGGTGGGGGCCTCCGCGGATCCAAATAAGAACACGGGACGGCCGCAGCGTTTCCTGAAGACACATGGGTTTCAAGGAAAGGTCATCCCCATCAATCCGAACCGGAATGAGGTGCAAGGCCTTCCTGCCTACCCGAGCCTTGCGGATGCGCCGGGTCCCATCGACCATGCCTTTATCATGGTGCCGGCTCCGCATGTGCCAGCCGTCATCACTGACTGCGCGGCCGCTGGTGTCCTGGTGTGTACAATCTACACCGACGGTTTTGCAGAAACAGGGGCAGCTGGTAAGGCCCTGCAAGAAGAGATCGTGCAGATCGCTCGCGACGCCGGCATGCGTCTGATCGGCCCCAATTCCATGGGCGTCATCGACACACGGGCGGGCATGACGCTAACCATCAATGCGTTCCTGGAAGACCCGGAACTGAAAACCGGACGCATCGGCGTGATTTCGCAAAGCGGTTCCGTCATCGGCACCATGATGTCGCGTGGCGCGGCGCGCGGCATTGGCTTCTCCAACTTGGTATCCATCGGCAACGAATGCGACGTCGGTGTCGGCGAGTTACTGGGCCTGATGGTCGATGATCCCGGGACGGACGCGGCACTCTTGTTTCTGGAGGGAATCCGCGATGCGCACGTCCTGGCAGCCAACGCCCGGCGTGCCTTCGATGTCGGCAAGCCGGTGATCGCCTACAAACTGGGGCGTTCTGATGTAGGACGAGAGCTGGCCGTATCACATTCCGGGGCGATCGCCGGACCTGATGCCTCCGTGGACGCCTTCTTTCGCCATCACGGCATCCTGCGGGTCGATATGCTGGAGACCCTGTTCGAACTGCCACCGCTGATCATGAATGCCCGACCGACCCCTGGCCGCCGGGTCGCCGTCGTGACCACCACGGGCGGCGGATCCGCCATGGTCGTCGACCGCCTGGGCGCGGCGGGGCTGGAACTGGTCCCGCCGTCAGCCAAGTTAAAAGCGCGTATGGCCGACTTCGGTCTCGATCTCGGCAACCGTCGTGTCATCGATCTGACCATGGCCGGAACGGGTAAGGGCGTTTACGGCGCCGCGTTGGACGTACTGCTGAACGAGGACGATCTAGACGCCGTCGTTGCCGTGGTCGGCACATCGGCCCAATTCCATCCGGAAGTCGCTGTGCAACCAATCATCGAAGCGCCGAAGACGGGGAAACCTCTGGCCGCTTTTCTAGTACCGCAGGCTGATCGCTCCCTGACACTCCTGCAGGACGCAGGGATCGCCGCCTTCCGAACGCCAGAGGCCTGTGCCGATGGGGTCCGGGCCTTGGTCGATTGGCGCACACCGGCCCTTCAGCCGGATCCGGGTCCGCTTTCCGACGCCACTCGGCTTTTGGCGCAGGCGGACGGCGACAGCCTCAGCGAACTCGACGCCGCGGCCGTTTTCGCCGCCATCGGCGTTCCAATGGCGCCCACGGTCATTCTGAACGATCCGTCGGCCGCATTGGACACGGACATGACCTTCCCCGTGGCAGCTAAGGTTCTGTCCCCCGATCTCCCGCACAAGACGGAGGCCGGCGCCGTGGCCCTTAACATCTCGGACCGCGCGGCCCTCAAGGACCAGGCCCAAATAATTTGGGACGCGGCCCACGCCCACGCCCCAGACGCTCGATTGGACGGCATTCTTGTCCAGCCCATGGTGTCTGGATTAGCGGAAGTACTGGTGGGATATCGCCGGGACCCAGAAACGGGACCCGTCGTGGTGCTTGGCATCGGCGGCGTCCTGGCCGAGATCTACGGCGACGCCACCGTACGGCCTGCGCCTGTCGATACGGCAACGGCCCGCGAGATGATCAATGAGGTCCGCGGCCTGGCACCCATTCGTGGATACCGAAACATGCCCAAAGGCGACCTGGATGCCCTGGCCGAGGCGGTGGCGGCCGTCTCCAGGTTAGCAGTCATCGAACGCCCATGTATCCTGGAAGCGGAAATCAATCCGCTTTGCGTCGCCAAAGCCGGAGTGGGCGTTCTTG
>CAJWVP010000241.1 GCA_913048145.1 uncultured Rhodospirillaceae bacterium | reverse complement strand
CCGCCGCACATCCCGATACAGGACGCGGATAGACTGCGTCCAAGAAGGTGCCTTCAGGCCGGATCACGTTTAGCGGCTCGAAGGCCCCAGCGCTGATCGGCACCTCTGGGAATATGTGACGCATGGCCAGATAGACGGAACTTAAGGTCGTCGCCAGGACCGAGTTCATGGGCCCCATACAGGGCGGACTAGACCCGTCGAAGTCGAAGGTCAGCTCATCCCGCGCCTTGGTGATGGACAGGTTGATCTTCAGCGGCTCGTTGACCACACCGTCGCTATCCACATAGGCCGTGGACGGATAGGTACCGTCGGGAATCTCTGAGATGAACGCCCGCATCTGGGCGCTAGCGCGGATACGTAGTTCGGCGATGGCAGACGTCACAGTCTCATCACCATAGCGATCCATGAGGAGGTTCAGGCGGTCCTCGCCGACCATCAACGCCGCGGCCTGAGCCTTCACATCACCGATGCGCTGATCGGCGACACGGATGTTCGACGAAATGATGGAGAAGATTTCCTCGTCCAGTTTCCCTTCCTTGAACAAGCGCACAGGCGGCAAGCGCAATCCCTCTTGCTCCACGGCCGTGGCCGAGGCGGAAAAGCCACCCGGCACGGAACCACCAGTATCCGGCCAGTGTCCCGTATTCGACAACCAACAGAAAATCTCACCGTTACGGTAGAAGGGCCGTGCAAAACGCACGTCCATGAGATGGGTTCCGCCCAAGTATGGATCGTTGACGATGTAGATATCGTCGGGCTTCGGCGCCGGCGCTCGACCCTCAGCGATCATTTGGATCAGGGTCCGGGTGGAATACTGCATGGTGCCAACGAAGACGGGCAGCCCCTGGGCCCCTTGGGCGATGAGGGAGCCATCATCCGCCGCGTAGATGCCATCAGAACGGTCGTTGGCCTCCGCGATGACTGGAGAAAAAGCGGCCCGTGAGAAGCTCAGGTCCATCTCGTCGCAAACCTGCTGCAATCCCGCTTGGATGACACTTAATGTGATCGGGTCTAAATTCATCTCACAGCCCTCCCACTTCGATAATAATGTTGCCGCCGGCGTCCCCGCGGGCCACGTCGCTGGGTTCCACCAATGTAGTGCAGTCCATCTGTTCGATGATCGCTGGGCCGGGAATCTCCATGTTGATGGGCATATAGTCGCGCCAAAAGACGGGCGTGTCGTGCGGTCCATCATCGAATACCACGGTGCGATGACCAATTTCAGCTGCTGTAACGTCGCTCTTGCGGCCCGCCGGATCAATCAACGTGGAGAGGTCCATTTCCGCGCGTTGGCCGATTACCGAAGTATTCACGTTGACGAGGTTCGCATGAATATTCACCAATTCCACCCGGAACCGGTTTAAGTAGGCCTCCTCAAAGAGGCGCCGCAAATCCTCCCTCGACGGTTGGGCATCAGGGAGATTGACGCGTAGCAGGTGTGTTTGGCCGACGAACTGCATATCGACGCTGTAAAGACGTTTCACGTCCCTGACCTCAACAGGCTCCTTGACGATCAAGCGCTCCCCTTCTTCCGTCTGCGCGGCGAAAATATCGTGAACCTGGTTCATGTCGACATTCTCCAAGGAGCGGTTCACCGTGTTGACGAAATCATGGCGCAGATCAGCAACGACGCAGCCCAAGGCATTGGTGATACCCGGCCGGCACGGAATGACGACGCGGGGCACGCCCATTTCACGCGCCAGAGATACGGCGTGCAGTGGCCCCGCGCCGCCGAATGCGAACAAGGCGAAGTCACGCGGATCCATGCCCAATGACAACGACACCATGCGAATTGCGCCGGCCATCTTGGTATTGGCTATGCGGATGACGGCCGCCGCCGCAGCGGTCACATCAAGCCCCAAAGGCGCTCCCAATTCGCGTTCAAAAATTTCTGCCACTTGGCCTGTCGCAGACGACGCATCCAACGATTTGAAACCCGCTGGGTTCAATCGGCCGAGCAACAGGTTGGCGTCGGAAATTGTCGGCAAATCACCGCCGCGTCCATAGCAAATAGGCCCTGGATGAGCCCCAGCACTTTCCGGCCCGACTTCCAACAGGCCGCCCGCGTTTACCCGCGCGATGGAGCCACCGCCGGCACCGACCGTACGCACGTCAACCATGGGCACATGAATGGGCATCGCATATTCGACCTCGATCTCATTGGAGACCGCCGGCTCGGCACCCAAGATCAGCGCCACATCTGTGGACGTGCCGCCCATGTCATAGGTCAAAAGGTTGGTGATGCCAGCCTGCCGTCCAGTGTAGGCCGCTGCCATCACGCCGGATGCTGGGCCGGACATGACCGTCTTGGCGGCCTCCCGCGCCACGTCCTTCGCCGACACCATGCCGCCGTTACCGTTCATGACCAACACTTCTCCACCGTAACCTTGGCCGGACAATTCGTCGGTCAATCGGCCGATATAACGCTCCAGGAGAGGCTGAACGGAGGCGTTCACGGCCGCCGTCACGCCGCGCTCGAACTCCCGGCTTTCGGACAAAAGTGCGTGACCCATGGTGACATGGTCGTTGGGCCAGATGCTAGTGACAATCTCGGCCGCGCGTTTCTCATGATCGGGATTGGCGTAAGCGTGCAGAAAATGAACGACCACCGATTCACAACCCACAGCCAACAAGGTCTCGGCGGCGGCCCGCACACCGGCCTCATCAAGAGGCGTGACCACGTCGCCAGCCGCATCCATACGTTCCGCCACCTCAAGACGAAGATCGCGCGGGATCACTGGCGTAAAAGACCCGGTCATGCCATAGGCCTGAGGCCGTGTACGTCGACCTAGCTCTAGAATATCCCGAAACCCCTGCGTGGTGATCAGCCCTGTTTTCGACAGCTTACGCTCCAGAACGGCATTGGTGGTCGTCGTGGTCCCATGGATGATCAGGTCAAGGTTGGGATAGTTGGCTTCGGCCTCGTCAAGTGCGGCGAGGACACCAAAGGCCTGGTTATCCATGGTGCTCGGCACTTTCGCCAGACGCACCGTACCGTCGGCTTGATCCAGCATGACCAGATCGGTGAACGTTCCGCCAACATCGACGCCGACAACCTGACCCGAGGGGGCATCCTTCATGATAATGGCTCCGCCTACTTCAACTTTGATAACAAGCGCAGAAACTGGTCCTGCTCTTTCTTTGTCAAAGGCGCCAGAGTTTCCGCTGTGATCTCACGGGCCACTGCCACCAAATCAGCGAACACGCGTTCGCCCTGAATGCTTGGTGACAGGACGAGGCGACGCTGATCACGCTGGTCAGGCTGGCTATCCACGTATCCCCGATTACGTAGGCGATCGACAACCCCCTTAATCGTCGCTGCATCCATGGATGTCTGGCGTCCCAATTCGTTTTGCGAGATAGATCGCCATTCGCACAGCTTAGCCAAGGCCGCAAACTGGGTCGGTGTTAAATCGGCGATCTGATCCGCAAAAATTCCCATATGGCGTTGGCTAACTTGACGCAGGATATACCCCACTTGTTCGTAGAGTTGATACCCCTTGTCATCGACCGGCACCGATTGGGGGCGTGTTTTCACCAAGTGATCACCTCGCTAAATTGCGCAATCGCCATCGTCACAAAGCATGTTGACAGCAAATGTTTCCCAATGCAAAATTTATTTGTATACAAACAATATTTGGATTGGGGAGATTTCACCACCGTGTCCTATTTCCGACCCACGGAACTCGGTGCCGCCCTCGACTGGCTGTCCAGCCATACGGGCCAGGTCGCGGCCGGTTGCACGGACCTGTTTCCAGGCACAGATCGCCCTGCTCTCTCCGGTCCCATACTGGACGTCACAGCCATTGATGGCTTGCGTGGCGTGCATGCCTCCGACAACGGCTGGCGTATTGGCGCCACCACCACTTGGACGGACATTATTCGTGCGGACCTACCGCCCTCCTTTAACGCGCTCAAATCGGCCGCAAGGGAAGTGGGGTCGATGCAGATCCAAAATGCCGGAACCATTGCCGGTAACCTATGCAACGCCTCCCCTGCCGCTGATGGCGCCCCGTGCCTACTCGCCTTGGATGCCACAGTCGAGTTGATGTCAGCCGCAGGGTCCAGGACCATGGCGCTGAGCGATTTCATCACGGGGCCAAGTCAAACGGCGCTCCGCTCGAACGAAATGATGACAGCAATCCATGTCTCGCGTGATTCTGGTCGGGGACGATCGCATTTCTCGAAACTGGGTGCACGCAAGTACTTGGTAATCTCGATCGCCATGGTCGCGGCGCGCGTCGCGGTCAACGACGGTGCCATTGCGCAGGTGGCCATTTCAGTTGGCGCGTGTAGCGCTGTGGCGGTCCGGCTTGCCGAAGCCGAGGCGGCGCGTCAGGGATATGACGAAATATTGCTCTGCACGAACGAGATGATGGGCGGCAATGCCGCCTACAATGCACGGCGCGGTTATGAAGAAACCCACCGGGAGTTGTTAGCCAGCACCCAAGTCATCCATATGAAAAAACGGGTGGCGTAGAGAGACTGCCACCCGTTCGATCCAACCCTATTCCAGCGGCAGTCCTGGATGGACGTTGCGGGAATTCGCGATATCGACGAAGTGCGGCACCAAAGAGGGCATCGCTTTGTCGCGAATCGTTTCCACCGTCCAGCCGTGGTTCTTGTGGACGGTGCGGAGCGGGCGCGCCTCGTGACTCCTACGATCAACTATCCTCTGCACGTGGCGGCCCTCATCAATCACGTTCAGGACCCGGCATTTATCAACGTGAAATGGATCGGCTAAGCAACA
>CAJWVP010000240.1 GCA_913048145.1 uncultured Rhodospirillaceae bacterium | reverse complement strand
GTGCTATCATCTTGGCCTCGCTCACGCGACTCTACTACGAGGTCCTCACCGTCGGAGCCAAGTTTGTTGAATTGAGTCCTCCCAAAGATGCACCACCACCGGATTTGAGCAGGCGCGACAGTCTGACAAGCCTAGCACATTTCTCGTTTGCGGGGTTGCCGTTGGTGTCTCGTAACAAGTAATAATACTCACATGTATTACTTATAAAAACGACGCGGGTGGTGGCACGAGGGGCAAAGCATGGTACTTGAATCGCGCGTAGGCCTTCATACGCGGCAGCTCTGGGTCGTCTAACGACGCTCGTTGTGCTTGGCCGCAATGCGCAAAACACGCGTACTTGAGCACCATGACGATCAATATTAGTGCGCAAACGGCCGAAGCTCTATGAATTGACAACTCGGCCTGAATCTGATGACCAGAAGACATGCTCCCGCTTCCAGTATTTCGAAAATCAGGCGTGGGTCAAAACATAGCGACTAGTATGCTAGAAGCAACCACGTCCTTTCTAAGCACCGTTTTGCATGTTCCACTTCCGAGCGTGTAAACCACTACCAGCACCATAAAAGTCTTGATTCCGATCATCATGCACCAAGTGAGGAGCGGCATCCACGCACCAAAGCTCCGCTTGATGGTCATTGCGAGGCACAAGAGGTCTGCCAGATTGTCGGCTTCCGATCCACTGCCTGTGAAGATGACCTCATCGGGTGAGGCATTAACCAGCGCCGCAACAACCATACGGGCTTTCTCAATCCGTTTGCGCGCATCGCGACCATAACCATGAACGGATGACGGGTTGGCTCCAGTCAAAGCCATCACCTCACCGACAGCGGTTATCACTTCCGGTCGGGTGGGTGTCGTCGCGTTGTGATCTAGGTAGGTCATCTCAACCATGCCGGTCGGTTCCTTGATCGATGGGTTATCTATTCCACCACCGCGAGCGGCGTATTCGGCCGGAACTGGTGTAGGAGATGACCGCTGCGGCCAAGCACACGCTTGTGCACGACATCCGCAAGAGAAACTGAACAGAGATAGAGATAGATGTGGTTACCAAGTTCTTCCCAAAGGTCATGGGTCAGACACCGGCTCTTGTTGGATTTGCATCCTTTGGGGGACCCCGGGCTACATCGCGTTGCCTTGATCGGCTCATCGACGGCCATGATGATGTCGGAAACGCGAGTGTCATCAGACGTTCTCGACAACATATAGCCGCCGCCGGGGCCGCGCACGCTCTCCACCAATCCGCCGCGACGCAACTTGCCGAACAACTGCTCCAGATAGGAAAGAGAAATCTCCTGTCGTTCCGCCACATCTGCCAACGCGACGGGGCGGCCATCCGACTGTGTCGCCAAGTCAACCATAGCCATGACGGCGTAGCGGCCTTTTGTGCTCAGTCTCACAATGATTCCCCTTTCAACTCCATCACATCTCGGCGCGACGTCAGGCGACGTCGCTCTTCTTCTCTTCGCGAACCTCGGCAACGATATCCGGCTGTTTACCTTCTAGTTCTTCGACCCGCGCGCTCAGGTTCGCGACCTGACTTCTCAGATTTTCGATGGTTTGCAGAACAGGATCCGGGCATCCCTCTCCCGTCGTCGCATAGGCTTGAAACTTTCGCGCTTTCTGCTTGTCCTTTGGCATAACCACTTTGGCCGGCACGCCGACCGCCGTGACCGAACTCGGGACATCCTTGGTGACCACCGAATTGGCACCAACGCGCGCATGAGCCCCGACGGAAATAGGGCCCAAAATTTGTGCACCTGATCCAACGATGACGCCATCGCCCAACGTCGGATGTCGCTTCTGACCCACTTGGGTCTGTGATTCGATGCTCGGCGCGACGCCACCCAAAGTGACGTCGTGGTAGAGCGTCACGTCATCACCGATGACCGCCGTCTCGCCGACCACCACACCAAAGCCGTGGTCAATGACAAATCTCTTGCCGATTTCGGCGCCGGGATGGATCTCAATTCCAGTCATAACCCGCCCAACATGGGCCAGGAACCGGCCCAACAGAAAAAAGCGCTTTTGCCACAACCAGTGACACAAGCGAAAGGTCATCAGTGCATGAAAACCAGGATAGCAAAGCACGACCTCCAATGCTCCGCGTGCGGCGGGGTCACGCTCGAGATAACCGTCGATATCTTCGCGAAGAGTCTTGAAAACCATGACACCTAGGTTATGTTCTTAGCGATTTTATATTGAAAGAACTGTCCCGACGCCCACACGCTATGGTCCCAGGTCTGACCCGCTCAATCACAAAGGGTATATAGGATGTCCGACCAATTTGATCAAGTATTCGTGAGCACTTTGGATTGATAATTGTTTGCAATTCCAGAACATTAGCGGGCCATATTTTTTCGATGACTGAGATAACCAACTAAAATAGGATTTTTTAGCATTCATGCCTGAGGTGATTTTCAATGGCCCCGAAGGCCGGATAGAAGGCCGGTACCATCATTCGAAGAATTCGAACGCACCCGTTGCGCTTCTATTGCATCCACATCCGCAACACGGCGGCACGATGAACAACAAGATGGTCTACATACTTTATGAGGCGTTCGTGAAGCGCGGGTTCTCCGCACTGCGCTTCAATTTTCGCGGCGTCGGACGTTCTCAGGGCATGTTCGACAATGGCCAAGGCGAACTGAGCGATGCGGCTTCAGCTCTAGATTGGATGCAGGCGCACAACCCAAACACCAAGAGTTGCTGGATCGGCGGGTTCTCATTCGGTGCCTGGGTAGCCATGCAATTGATGATGCGTCGTCCGGAAATTGATGGTTTCGTCTCCGTGGCGCCGCCGGCCAATATTCACGACTTCTCGTTCCTCGCACCCTGCCCCGCTTCCGGCATGATCCTTCACGGGGACAAGGATGACATCGTGCCGCAGGTCTCGGTCGATAAGCTTGTCCAGAAATTGAAGAAACAAAAGAACATCAGCATCGACTACCGGGTTATCAAGAACGGCGATCATTTTTTCCAAGAAGATGTCAGCGAACTGATTAGCCACCTGGACGAATATCTGGATAAGGCGCTGCCGAAGGCTGCGTAGAACCCGATCCGATCACTATTTTGGACATTGCGCCCACCAACCTCAGGCGTGTGTACTAGCAATTGCAGTACCAATGACATCTGAAATCATTACAATTGCGTTCCTTTGTTATCCGGGTCTAGCAAGTTAACCAAGACCGAAACACCTAAGGTGCCCGCGAAGATGATGAATTCTCCGTGGTTAGGATCGGTGATCTGCGCGGCGCGCAAAAAGAGAGCCATGGCGTTGGTCCATTCCTCGTTTGTCAGCTCGACTCCACGGACAAAGCTGTGCAAATACCGGCCCAGACATTTCAGAATTTTCTTGTTTAGGGGATAAAGAGCTTTCTCGAAACTTTTAAAAACAACTTCGGTGTTTCTCTCGGCTTTGATATCTCTCGTCGTTCCTCTCTACTATGCACCCTACCTTGCCCAAAGGCCCACGCATACTGCCGTCAGGTAGGAAAATTCAATACATCAACCCACTCATGCCCCATTCGCCGCGTGGAACACACCGCCTGTGATCGGCTGACGCACACCGGTGGTCTGCGGATAACTGAGCGGCATCCCATAGATGCTACGGACCGCCAGGTAAGCGAACGCCTGGGCCTCCAAAGCGTCGCCATTCCAGCCGACAGCCTCAACCGGCTCCAACGGCGCAGCCAATTGATGCCGCACAGCCGCCATCAAGGCAGGGTTGAGCCGCCCACCGCCCGTCGCCAACCACCGCAACGGCGGAGCCGGCAGCAAACCCTGAGCCTGCGCAATTGACGCTGCTGTGAATGCCAATAGGGTCGCGGCGCCATCTTCCGTTGAGAGATACGCCACCGGGCTCATCTCGAAGGCGTCCCGATCCAGCGATTTCGGCGCCGGAAGATCGAAATAAGGATTGTCCATAAGGGCGGCCAGCGCGATCTTATTGACCTGTCCCTGCCGCGCCAATGCACCGCCTTCGTCAAAGTTCAAATCGGTCCGCGCCCGGACCCAGTCATCGACCATTGCATTGGCTGGTCCAGTATCGAACGCGATGGCACCACCGTCCGGACTTATCCAAGTCACGTTGGCGACACCGCCCATATTTAGAATGGCCAGGGGCCGTTCAAGGGTCTGTGCCATTGCGACATGGAATAGTGGCGCGAGGGGGGCGCCTTCACCGCCTGCGGCCACATCGGCGGCACGGAAATCCGACACCACATCGATTCCCGTTTCTGACGCCAGCAAAGGACCGTCGCCTATCTGGCAGGTGACCGCATTGACCGGATCGTGAAAAACAGTCTGGCCATGGAAGCCGGCTACGTCGACCTCATCGGGCTGAAGGCCCGTATCGGCCAGGAGGCGATGGACCGCCTCGGCATGATAGAGCGTCAAGTCTCGTTCTAAATCGAGACCCTCTCCGTTATACGGGCGGCCCATCAAGGTTTTCAGCCGGGAGCGAAACGCTGGCGGATAGGGGATGGACTGAAACGGCCCCAACCCGAAAATATCCGTGCCATCCGTTTCCACCAATGCCGCGTCCACCCCGTCCATTGAGGTGCCGCTCATCAAGCCAATGGCCATTTTTCGTTCCCTGGTCGTCATATCCAGTTCCTGTCCCAACCTTGAACCGTGCCCAGCATTGCACTTCCCTGATCTATAGCATAAACCCAGGTCTGCTAAGACACAGAGGCATTCATGGGCACATACAAATCCGATTTTCTCAACCAGGCTGTCGAACGTGGGTTCGTTCACCAATGC
>CAJWVP010000239.1 GCA_913048145.1 uncultured Rhodospirillaceae bacterium | reverse complement strand
CTACCGACAGACCCGAGACGACGAAGGCGATGACAATGCCCGGCACGATGGCGTGCGCCATGGCTTCGCCGGCTAGGGACAGGCGCCGCAACACCAAGAAAGCACCCACCGGCGCGATGGCGAAGCTCATGACGCTAGTCGCCACCAGGGCCCGGACCATGAAGGCATACTCAAACCACTCAAACATGACCTGCCTCCTGGTCACGGTACATGGTCTCGTTCCAGGTGGCCTGGCTCCGTGACAGGTAGGCATGCCCAACCAGGTTATGGGGCGTTAAGGTTTCCTGCGGATTACCAAACAGCGCCCTGCCCTGACCCAACAGCAGCGCCGAGTTGCAATGCTGGAGGACGGCAGACAGATCGTGAAGCACCATGATCACGGTCCGCCCTTCGGCGGCCCAGCTATCAATCAGGGTTAACAAGGCCGCCTCCGTTGTCTGGTCGATGGCCGTGAAGGGCTCATCCAACAGGATCAGGGGGGCGTCCTGCACCATAGTGCGCGCAAATAGCGCACGCTGAAGTTGCCCTGCGGAAAGTTTGTGCAGGGGCATGTCAGCAATTTCCGCCGTGCCCGTGCGATCGAGTGCCGATTCAATACGAGCCCGGCATTCGCCGTCAATTTTATGAAGAAAACCTAACCCCGGCCAGGCACCCATGGCGGCCAGGTCACGGACCCGAATGGGGAACCGGTTGTCAAAGTCCGTCCGCTGACCGAGATAGGCGACGGTTTCCGGCCGCGCAAGTGGCCAGTTTAACGCACCCGCGAGCGGCGGCAGCCCACCAAGTAGCGTACGGATCAGGGTCGATTTCCCCGAACCGTTATGGCCGACAACCGCGAGCACTTCACCACGCGCCAATTCGAACGTGACGTCTTCAACGACAGTCAAAGTCCGATAGCCGAGCGTGAGCCCGTCGGCCGAAAGCAATAAGGGCTGGGTCATGATGCCTTGGCGCGTTCAGACGCCAAATGTCGCGACGATGATTGCCCAAAGCCCAGTACAAGTTACACCAACGGTAATCAGGTGGTGCAGCGTACTGGTAGTTGTGAAGTTACATTCGGAACGGCGTACGGCCGGAACATCTTGTGAAGGCACTGTCATCTCCCTTAGGGACACCCGCCCTAGTTCAGAGTTTCAACATGCCTGGTAGGTATTCTGGCTCACGGTTATCGGGTTGAATGTGCCCGCCTTCCCAGGCCTGTCCGCAATGACATCCCCAGTGGCGTTTGATGAGCACCCCTACCGCACACAGATGCGGGTACAGCCCCGGATTTGCTCCCTGATGGGTACGACGCACCGGGTTCCCTTTTACTGCCTCAGCCTTAGGCCTATGGCAACCAAACTACTACATTAAAATCGATCGTCCGGTTTTAGTCAATACTGATGGGAGGCTTTACCCGACATCCTCACTGGGCTGCCGCGTTTTTGCCTCTCGTAAAGCCAAAACCGATTCCAACGCCAGCGGCACCCAGCGATAGGTGTCGCCCTTATCCATGACGCCCCGGTCAACCCTGACGCTCGCGATGGAGATAATTTCATCGCTCTTTGACAGCCGAAGCCCGTTAGTCTCCGTATCAAAAACAATGAAACTCAAATTCCGCAGGCTCTGGCCTTCCATCTCCGCCAGATGCATAGGCTAATTAAAGGATACGAAGTCGAAAAACTTGGGCCGTGTGGGCAGGGTCCCGTGATCCCACTCCCGCGCCCTAAATAAGTCATACAGTCGCCACCAAACGACACTTCGAAGCTCCACTGGCACCAACCCGACCAAGGCAAGAATAAAATCTACATGCAACGCGCCGGGCCGGTCTAGCCACAGGGTGACCAAGCCCAATACCGCCAAGGTGACGGGAAGGCCTCGCGCGAACAGGCGACGCACAAGCAGGCGAACGCTCATCATGCAAATGCACGGCACGTGGTCCATGTTTTCTCCAGCTTGAGGACTCCAAACCGGTCGAGAGACCATTGGCATGATATCATACCGATTGCCCGCCACCGCCGCCTTGAGCAAGATCAAACAAGCCGGATTGCGCATGGCCGTGGACTGCGATACAAGACGCCGTCCGCCATCATTGGCGGCCCACTCCAATTCCGTTTTGCAAGGACCGGCGCCATGGCCAGCTATCAATATTCCTATGTGATGAAGGATCTCTCGAAGACGTTCCCAGGCGGCAAGGAAATCTTGAAGGGCGTAACCCTGTCGTTCCTGCCCGACGCAAAAATCGGTGTCCTGGGCGTTAATGGTGCGGGCAAGTCTACGCTCATGAAGATGATGGCTGGTAAGGAAGAGCCGTCGAATGGCGAGGCTTGGGCAGCGGACGCAGTGCGTGTCGGCTACCTGGAACAGGAACCGCAACTAGATCCTTCGAAAACCGTTGCCGAGAACATCACAGACGGCATGGGCGGCGTGAAGGAAATGCTGGACCGGTTCAACATCATTAGCGAGAAATTCGCGGAACCCATGGATGATGACGAAATGAACAATCTTCTGGCCGAACAGGGCGAATTGCAGGAACAGATCGATGTCGTGGACGGGTGGGAACTGGAGCGCACTATTGAGATCGCCATGGATGCACTGCGCTGCCCGCCGGCCGATTCCCCCGTCGATAAGCTGTCGGGCGGAGAGCGGCGCCGGGTCGCCCTTTGCCGCCTATTACTGCAGAAACCGGAAATGCTTCTGTTGGACGAACCAACCAACCATTTGGATGCGGAATCGGTGGCCTGGCTAGAACGTCATCTGCGTGAATATGACGGCACCGTCCTAATGGTCACTCACGACCGTTACTTCCTGGATAATGTGACCGGGTGGATTCTGGAGCTGGACCGGGGTCGGGGGGTTCCCTACGAGGGCAATTACTCCGCCTGGCTGGAACAAAAACAGAAACGACTCGCACAGGAAGACCGTGAAGAATCGGCGCGCCAGCGGACCCTGGCCCAAGAACTGGACTGGATCAGGCAGTCGCCGCGCGCCCGTCAGGCCAAGTCTAAGGCCCGGATCACGGCCTACGAAGAGTTGCTGGAGAAGTCGCGCGAGATGACGCCAGGCGTCGCCCAGATCGTCATTCCGCCAGCCCCGCGCCTAGGCGATCTGGTGATCGAGGCAACCAATCTTAAGAAGAGTTTTGGCGATAAGCTGCTGATCGAGGACCTGTCATTTAAGCTGCCGCCGGGCGGTATCGTCGGCATCGTCGGGCCGAACGGCGCGGGCAAAACAACACTGTTTCGGATGATCACCGGTCAGGAAGAACCCGAGGAAGGCACGATCCACATCGGCGACACGGCACAATTAGGCTACATCGACCAGTCCCGCGATTCCTTGGCTGACAACAAAACCGTCTGGGAAGAGATCTCCGACGGCCATGACGAGATCGAACTCGGCAAGCGCTCCATGCAATCTCGCGCCTACGTTGCTCAGTTCAACTTCAAAGGCGGTGACCAGCAGAAAAAGGTGGGCCAGCTCTCCGGTGGGGAACGCAACCGCGTGCACCTGGCGAAGATGCTGAAATCCGGCGCCAACGTGCTGCTGTTGGACGAACCGACTAACGATCTGGACGTGGAAACGCTGCGCGCCTTGGAAGAAAGCCTGGCTGTATTCGCCGGCTGCGCCGTAGTCATCAGCCACGACCGCTGGTTCCTAGACCGGCTGGCCACCCACATCATCGCGTTCGAGGGCGATAGCCAAGTGGTCTGGTTCGAGGGCAATTACGAAGATTACGAAGCCGACCGTAAGCGCCGCCTCGGTGACGACGCAAACCAGCCGACACGCATTAAATACAAGCCGCTGACACGCTAGCGGGGGTCAGCCCGACCTGCATGACATTCAAAGCTTCTACCGACAGGACCGCAGCGATTTCTAGGTTGAGCTTGGTGAGATCGACACCATCGTCGTGGCCATCCCGTTCCGCGGAGACTGGGGCTTAATGGGCAAAATCGACAAGATCGGCTAAGCCGCCGCCAACCGCCTGTGCTGCGCTAAAATTAACGTACACGCTTCTGCTGCCTCTTTCCCTTTCACCTTGAAGTGCTCGAGGAAAAAGCTCCGATGCTCGTCCGTTTCCTGGAACTGATGTGGCGTCAGCGAGACCGACAGGATCGGCACGCCGGTTTCCAACTGCGCCTGCATCATTCCCGAGACGACCGCGGAGGCGACGAAGTCGTGACGGTAGATACCGCCGTCGACGACGAAGGCGGCACCTATGATCGCGTCGTAATTTCCGGTCTCTGCCAAACGTTTCGCCAGTAGGGGTATCTCATAAGCGCCCGGCACATCAATAACCTCGATGGTTGTAGCCCCCTGGGTCTTCTCATCTATTTCGGCGATGAACGAAATACGACTTTGGTCGACGATATCCGAATGCCAACGCGCCTGGATGAAAGCGATGGTCATGGGGTGGGTTTGCTGATTCATGGTTTTCTCCTTCACCTTCTGAAACCAGAACCAGGGCGAAGGAGAGACATCTGCGGGACCTTGCCAAAGTAGCAGGGTAGGCGCTTTGCCTTTCCGTTCTCTTTCATCCGGACTGTCACCGTCGGCTTCGGATTTACACCGAATCTGCTAACCCTCTGAACCAAGACCACGGTCCGGTCTGAAGGCGCTCGCGGGCTTAAAGGTCAGTTATTCGACCTTCTTACCGCCGGTGGGGAATTTCACCCCGCCCCGAGAACAACACGGCTTCATAGCCGCGTCGGAAGCATGCTAACCGTTCAACTTATCGGAGTCGATGCTTACGGTGCCCAGGAATCCAAAATCGGCTGTTGCTCGAT
>CAJWVP010000238.1 GCA_913048145.1 uncultured Rhodospirillaceae bacterium | reverse complement strand
CCCCGGTGCTGCGTCCAGAATGGCGGCCCAGGTTTCGATCACCGCCGTATTCACCTTGGCGAGGTTGTTGAAGGAACCGAAGGTGACCCCGTTATTGCTGTGCGCGGGCAAGGTGGCCACGTCCGGCGCGTCGTCGTCCGGCCGATAGCATAGGAAGCCACCGTCGAGGCGCAGCAGTGTCTCGCAATGGAACGCCTCGGTCATGCCGGGCGGATCGGCCCAGGCGTCGGTGAGGCGGAAGTCCACGGCGTCCAGGCCCGTGGTCGCTGGGTAGCCCAGATAACTCATCTGCACGGGAGCAAGCCGGTGTGCAAAGGCGGTCAGCCGGTTCCCCCGAGTGTGGCCGGCAAGATCCAATAGAATATCGATCTGATCGGCCCTCACCTGATCGGCGAATGTCCGGTCTTCCAGGCCGAAGATGTCACGCCAATGATCAGTCAGGCCCTTCAGGCGCTGGGTGACGACGTCGCCGGAGGTGGGCATGTTCGCATAGGCGAAGACCTCCACAGCCTCACGGTCATGATGTTCGAACAGAGGCTCCAGGAAATAGGCGACGGAATGGCGTCGGAAGTCGGGGGAGACGTAGCCGACGCGCAGCCGTCGGTCTGCACGCGTCACGGGAGGGCTGGTGGCCTGGACCCCGCCCCATGCCGCATGCGCCGCGGCGATATCCGCCGGGTTTAGACCGTCCACGGAGCAAAGTGCGAGGAGGTGGTTGGAGCCCATGGCCGCCTCCGCCGGGGCTAGTTCCCGGGCCCGTTCGTAGTGCGGCAGGGCGTCCTTGACCCGGCCCGTGTCCTTCAACACTTCCGCCATGTTGGCGTGAGCGTCGGCGTAGTCGTCGTTTAGGCCCAGCGCCCGCCAGAAGTGGTCTTCTGCTTCCGCGTACTGGCCGCGCCGTTGCCGCACCGTGCCCAGGTTGTTGTGGGCGACGGCATAATTGGGGCTGAGGTCCACGGCCGTTTGGGCTGCCGCGTCGGCCTCCTCCACCTGGTCCAGGTCCATTAGCACGTTGGCGTAGTTGGCCCAGATCTGACCGGCGCCGGGCGCGATCGCCACGGCTTTGGCGTAGTGTACGCAGGCCTCTTCCAGCCGGCCTAAGGGGCGCAGCACGGCGCCGATGTTATTGTGCGCTTGGGCGTTGTTGGGGTCCAGTTCGATGGCCCGATTGAAGGCACTGAGTGCTTCGTCAAACCGCTTCAGGCCCGTGTAGCTAGTCCCCAGGTTGTTTAAGAAGGTGGCTTCGGCCGGGGCCAGTTCGGTGGCCTTCTCGATGAACTGGACGCCGATTTCCCCCCGGCCGGTTTGGCACAGTATAACACCCATGAGTCCGACGGCTGGCGCATAGGTGGGATAGGCGTTGCAGAGATTGTGGCAACGGCGCTCAGCCTCCATCAAGTCACCGGAATCATAGATCTCAGCGATCTCATCGAAGAGGTGGTCGATCTGATTTGCATCCATGGAGTGAGTGCTATACTTGCGCTGCTTTATGAGCAAGTGACAATACAGGAGAATCAATTCATGGATGCCAAGACGCGTTCGGCCCTCGAAGCCATCTCCAACGCCACCGTGAGTATGCAGCTTCTGAAGCGCGGTATCCGCAGCGTTTCCATGGCTGGGCCCAAGCCCATGAACACGCCGACCAAGCCCATCGTTGGCGAGGCCTTCACGTTACGCTACGTGCCTATGCGCGAGGATCTGTCGACGCCCGAGGTCCTGGGCGGCAAGGACTATCCGCCCCGTGTCGCCATCGAGAGCGTGCCCGCCGACGACATTCTGGTCATCGATGGACGCGGCCGGGCCGATATCGCAGCGGTCGGCGATATCTTGGTGGAACGGCTGAAAGTCCGGGGCGTGGGCGGCCTTGTGGCCGACGGCGGCGTGCGCGATTTCGAGGAATGCCTGGCCGCCGACTTCCCCATCTACGCCGCCGGCCCCGCCGCGCCGGCCAGCGTGCACGGCCATTCCGCCGCCGACCTACAAACACCCATCCAATGCGGCGGCGTCGCCGTGTTCCCGGGCGACATTATCAAGGGGGACGGCGACGGGATCATGGTGATTCCTAAGGCCTTTGCTGAAGAGGTTGGCCGCGACGGTGTCGAACAGGAACGCTATGAATGCTTCGCTAAGCTGCAGGTTTCGAGAGGCGCGCGGGTGCCCGATGTTTATCCGGCGACGGAACAGTCTAAGGCCGATTATGCCGCCTGGATCGAGGCGGGTGAGCCGGAAGCTTAAGCCTCAGGTGTTGAGGGCGGCATTTCGCCTTCCATCGTCGCCATCACCTTGGCCATAAACCACTCTTGAGCCTTGCGCGGGTGCTCGCGCGCGAAGGTGTGGCACTGGGGCTTATTCTATGTATATCTCGCCAACCATGTTGAAGGCTTCAGCGTCATCGAACGCGCCCACCGTCATGACGTAACGTTCTGCTTAGATCAGGTAATAGAACAGGCTGCTTCCGCACTTCGGGCAGAAACACCGTTCCGTCCAGTCCGACGACTTGTAACGCGACATATGTTCGCCGCCGATGAACTTCACCGACCCCACAGACCCGGTCAGCCTGGGACTGCCGGTCGAGCGCTGGCACATGGAGCACTGGCAGACGTGATGGTCGGTTTCAACGGCGCCACATGGCACGGACCGCTCATTTCTGACCTGGTTGCACTTCCTTTTTTGGTTAATGTTCAGAGCAATTGCAGTTGGTCGCCAGCCCGGGGCGGCAGGGTAAACAAATCCGTCCGCAATTTGAACTCCGCCGGGCGGTCGGCGTTGGTAAGGCGGTTTTGCTTGCGGAGCCGGTTCATGCGTGCCTCCAGCAGATCCGCGTACTTGCCAGTGCCCCGCTGGCGTGTGCCCCAGCCCGTGACGTAAAGGGCTCCACTCCGCGAGGCGCGCATCATGTTCAGGACCTTCGACTTGCGGCCCGGTTCATGCTCATCCAGCCATTCCGTAAACAGCTCTTTGATCTCCAGTGGCAGGCGTAACAGCACATATCCCGCGCCTACTGCACCGGCGTCCACCGCCGCAATTACGATGTTCTCCAACTCGTGATCGTTAAGTCCCGGGATCATGGGCGCTGCCAGACAAAAGGTCTTAACCCCTGCGTTGGTCAGTTCTCGGATTGCATGCAGTCGCCGTGATGGTGTTGCCGCGCGAGGCTCCATGTGCCGGGCTAAATCCCGATCGAGCGTTGTTACTGACAGCCCGACGCTCGCCAAACCCCTGGCCGCCATGGGGCCCAGGATGTCTAGGTCGCGCAGCACCAGCGCCGACTTGGTGACAATGGAGACGGGATGGTTGTGGGCGTCGAGAACCTCGAGCACGTCGCGCATTATCCTCCGGTCCCTCTCGATGGGCTGGTAGGGGTCTGTATTGGTGCCGATGGCGATGGGGTCAACCACGTAGCCGGGCTTCTGCAATTCGGCTTCAAGAAGCTTCGCCGCGTCAGGCTTGGCGAACAGCTTACTCTCGAAATCGAGTCCTGATGACAAGCCATGGAAAGCATGGGTCGGCCGAGCAAAGCAATAGACGCAGCCGTGCTCACACCCCCGGTAGGGGTTAATAGAGCGGTCGAAGGGTACGTCGGGCGATGAGTTTTTGGTAATGATGGTCTTTGGATGTTCGTCCGTCACTGAAGTGCGGAGGGGAGGCAGATCATCCTGTAAATCCCAGCCGTCATTAACCGCATAGACTGTTTTCTCCTCGAACCGCCCAGTGGCATTGGAGACGGCGCCACGGCCCTTTTGAAAGGTGTTGGGATAGACATCAATCATTGGGATACATTAATTAAGGCGTTAGAATAAAACAAGAACATTCATGTGAAATTGTCATGCAATTGAAAGCTCGTTCACGTCATTGGCGTTCAAGCTCATCAAAGATATCGTGAGGCCGACTCATTCCATAAGGAGAGCCCCATGCAAGTCTTTTTCGATGACCGCCAATTCGGCCATGCGCCGGAGTTCTATTTCCGCCTTGGCGTCAACATCCCGCACCCAGAACAGCCCGAGCGGGCAAGGCTACTCCGCGAGGTAATGGTTGAACTCGGCCATGATATTATCGCGCCAGGCGATTTTGGGTTGGATCCCATCTATGCTGTGCATGACCCGGACTATGTGGATTTTTTTCGCACGGCCTACGACCGCTGGGTGGAAGGCACGGGGTATACGCACCCTGCCATCCCTAACTACCACACGGGCCGGCGCGTTAGCCGCGTACCAAACGGCGTCATAGGCAAATTGGGCTACTACGCCACTGACACATCGTGTCCGGTCATGAAAGGAACCTGGGACGCCATTTACTGGTCCGCCCAATGCGCCGTCGACGCGGCGCGCCGCGTGGCCGCCGGCGAAGGTCCGGCCTACGCCCTATGTCGCCCGCCGGGGCACCATGCATCCCGGGACGCGTCGAATGGGTTCTGCTTCTTCAATAACGCTGCCGTGGCGGCCCAGGAACTGCGCGGGACGTTTGCCAAGGTGGCTATCCTGGACATGGATACGCACGCCGGTAACGGTACGGAAGATATCTTCTATGACCGGGGAGACGTGTTCACCACTTCCATGCACACTGACCCGAGCAATTACCCACCGCACTTCGCCGGCTACGCCGACGAATGCGGCGAAGGCGAAGGCGAAGGGTGTCACTTGAATGTGGTGCTGACACCGGGTGATGACGAGTTGCAAATCCTTATGCGCTTTGATGAGATGTCGGCGGCGATCCAAGATTTTGGCGCCGAGGCCTTGGTGATCTCCTTGGGCTTCGACATGGGTTATGATGATCCTCTGTCCGAGGTTGGCATGACTGCCAGGGGCTTCGCCGAAATGGCCCGGCGTATGGCGGCTATGGAAATACCGACGGCC
>CAJWVP010000237.1 GCA_913048145.1 uncultured Rhodospirillaceae bacterium | reverse complement strand
ACTTCCATTCACGGCAAGCAGCCGCACGCCGCGCTCCGCAGCCTCGGATTGATGAGGCATCCAAGTGCTCAGGGCACCCCCCAAGTCGCCAGTGCGTCAGGTGCTGGCGGTTCACCAGTAGCGGCCCTTGGAGGCGCGCAGAACCCGGCCGTATCCTTGACTGCCGGATCTACAGTGACGGCCACGGCCTTGAAACCGGCTAGGCCTGGCACGACGGCGGCACAGACGCAATCAGCTCCAGGCCAAACCGCCCCCACAACCGGACAAGCGCAGCTCGGCGCGGGAAGGTCGATCGCAGCCGGCCCCCAGGGCACCGCGCAGGGCCAACGCGCACCGATCTCAGGCGCCGTCCAGGCCGCCGCTTACGGCGGCCAAACGACTGCGCGGATAAGTCCAACCGGTACCGTCTTAGTACCGGCTGGCAATGCATTTTCCGTCCGCATCACAGCCGTTACTCCGCCAATGTCAGGAAGCACCCCGCCGACTTTCCCCGCCGCCACTAGCGTGGCAACACTGGCCGCGGGTCAAAGCCTAAACGGCATCATAACCGTCAGCCCATCCTCAAATGTCACGATGGTCCATACCCGTGTCGGTCCCGTAGCACTGAACGCCACTGCCGGTTTACCGGCGGGTACCTCCGTCCAATTGGAGGTGTTGAACCAGTTGCCACAACAAAGCCAGGATGTTCTTGACCAGGTGGCAGCCAAGCACATGACCGACTTCCTCCTACGAACCCGGTCTTGGCCGGCTTTCGAAGAGGCTATGGGCGTACTGCGTGAAACCAACCCACAAGCCGCCTTGCAGATGGTAAATACAGTCCTACCCCGCCCTGATGCCGCGCTGGCGGCCAATATAATGCAATTCCTGCTGGGCATACGCGGCGGCGAACTGGCGGCTTGGATGGGCGAAGGCCCCCTCCGAATACTGCAACGGGAAAAGCCTGACTTGGCTAATCGACTTCGCGACGACTTCCGCGCCATGGGCCGTATTAGCGAAGAGACCGTTTCCGGAGATTGGCGAGCACTACCCGTGCCGGTAGCCAATGGCGCCGAAATTCAGCAAATCCAGCTCCTAATGCGGCGGGTCGGCGGTGATGAGGATGACGACGAGGAGAACGCGGGGTCCGGCACCCAGTTCATCGTCGACGTCGACCTGACACGCATGGGCCGTGTTCAGCTGGACGGTATTGTCCAAGAGGGCCGTAAGCGTTTCGACTTGGTGATCCGGTCCAAGCAGCGGATGAACGACACTGTGCAGAACGACATCCGGGCCATCTTCGGAGACGCCCAGGAACTGACCGGCACTAACGGCGGTCTCCGTTTCCAATCCGCACCGCCGAAGTTTGTCGATGTGACCAGTGACAAGGCCGGGGGCAAAGTGCACTTAGTGGTGTGACCATGGATGTCTATGACCGCTGCGCGATCTTGCAGGGTCAAGAAAACCAGGGGAGATCGCGCCGACCTCGTTAGGGGCCTTGCCGTGCAGTTGCCCCCGCAGAGTTACGATGGCGTCGCTGAGGTCATCGTCCGCTTCGTCCACGATCAACTGATCCTCTCCCCTCAAAGCTTCGGGGCCTATTTAAAAATTATCGAAGATTAGGGTTGGGCACCGCTCGAATAATTGGCGACCGCCATCGTCCGGGATATCAGCAACGAGATGTTTACGTGATGGGGCCAGGTGAACATGAAGTGCGTTGAATCGGAATAGCCGCGCCTGCATGCCCATGAAATAACGATCGATGGCCATCAACCCGGCTGGCGGACCGACGATCTAATCTTCCGGTTGCCGCCTATCTATGGCTGTCGGATACGGAGCTACTGCCCTTCGCGGAAATTTCGCGCATGAAGGCCCAGCTCATCAAGTTCAGCCTGATCCTTGCGCGCCTGCTCTTCGGCTTCCATGCGCTGTTGGTTCTCGTGAAACACTTCGTATTTCTTAAGTTCGCGGTAAGCGTCGCTCAATGCTTCACGGGCGACGCTGACCTCTTGTTCCTTGGATTTGGAGGCCAACTGGAACTGTTCGCGGCGATGGATGACCGAATCAGCATATGCTCCGTAGAGGAAACCAGCTATTTCCGGCCGGGCGGCAGCCGTCCGCTGCTCATCGATCACCTCTTTCTCAAGTCGGTCCAAGGCGGCTTCCAGATCGTCCAACTCTTTAAGACGCGCGCCCAGTTCACGGCGGCGTTCGTCAACGGTCCATTCATTGATCCGGATGAGGGTCGCCACACCTTTAACCATGACTTAACCTCTAAGCGGCCGCGCCCGGCTTTTCCGGTGCGGCGTCGCGGCTGATGTTGAGAACCTCGTAGAGCCGCTGATAACTGAGCTCCAAATCCGTCACCTCTTCGATCTTCTGGGTGAGGAACTTCTCCAGCGCCGGATGATATTGGATCGCCTCGTCGACTTGAGGATCGGAGCCCGGCCGGTAGGCGCCCAACCGGATCAGCTCGGCCATATCTTCGTACACGGCCATCAGCCCCTTGGCCCGGTTCACAGCGGCGTTCTGTTCCAGTGTGTTGCAGGCGGGCATGGTTCGGGAAATGCTGCGCAGAATATTGATTGCTGGATAACGCCCCCGCTCGGCGATGGTTCGGTCAAGCACTACGTGGCCGTCCAGGATGCCGCGAACGGCGTCAGAAACGGGTTCGTTGTGGTCGTCACCCTCCACCAGAACCGTGAACAACCCTGTAATAGAGCCCTGATGGTCGAGACCGGGCCCGGCACGCTCCAACAGGCGTGGCAGATGGGCAAAGACGGACGGCGTATAGCCTTTGGAGGTCGGCGGTTCGCCGGCGGAAAGGGATATCTCGCGCTGTGCCATGGCAAAGCGCGTGACGGAGTCCATGAGCACCAAAACTTCCTTGGGTTGATCGCGGAAGTATTCGGCGACGGCCAGGGTCAGGTAGGCGGCCTGGCGCCGCACCAGGGGCGATTCGTCGGACGTCGCTAGGATGATCACAGAACGGCGCATGCCCTCCTCGCCCAGATGGTCCTCAATGAACTCCTTGGCTTCCCGGCCGCGTTCCCCGATCAAACCGATGACGTTGACCTCTGCATCGGTGTTCCGGGCCATCATCGCCAGCAACGTGGACTTGCCTATACCCGAGCCCGCAAAAATTCCCATACGCTGACCCTGGCAAGTGGTCAGAAATGTGTTCATAGCCCGCACGCCCAAATCCACCTTTGCGCCAACGCGCTTGCGCATTTGCGCCGGCGGCGGAGAGGCATGAATAGGATAACCTATACCTCCAGATGGCATCGGCCCATTGCCGTCTACAGGCTCGCCGAAGGCGTTGACCACGCGGCCCCGCCATTCGTCGGATGGATAAATTACGGGCTCGGCGTTGGACACTTCGACCCGAGCGCCCATACCAATACCGTCAACCGCGCTGAAGGGCATAACCAATGCATTGCCTTCGGCAAAGCCAACCACTTCACAGGTCACCTTACGCCCACCGCGTGCGTGGATGATGCAATGGTCGCCGACACTGAGCGAACCAGTGACGCCGCCCACATGGATCAGAAGACCAACAATATTCATCACCTGCCCGTACATCTTGTATTCGGACAAATGATCGATTTCGTGCTGGATGCTGGCAGCGTAGCCGGATGACCGGCCGCTGTCGCCGTGCTCACTCAACCCAACCCTCCCAAATTGGCTTCCACACCCCGAGGGAACTTCCACTATGGCGGGATGTATTTAAGAATTTCTTACCACGTCGGGGCGCCCGGGTGCACCTGTTTCCACTAGACGCCGGCGCCTTTGGGGCCCAGACACAGCGTTGCGCTGGCCTCGGGTTGCAGTCGACGGCGGAATGGGTCAATGCGGCTGCCGCCACTGAATGAATTGCAGCCGTGTTTAACGGTTATTAATAGCCTCGTCACCTTCTGTCAGACCCATCACCTGCCCGATACCCATGTTACAAAGTAGATCATCCATTACCACAGGGATATTATGACACTCATCAATCAACAGCATGGTTATTCTATCGAAGCCATAGACGGCTTCATCGGCCATGATGCTCTCCGAAATGTAATCCCAACGGCCTAGCCGTCACCGCGCTGGCTATCAGCGTTGTAGGCAGGCATTCGCTGATGTAAATCCGCCTCCTAGATTGAATATGATCGGATAGAGAATACCCTACGTATGATTTATTGTGATATATATCTGTTTTCGGCAGGTCGTTCATGTCTACTATTGTATGGTTTCGCGAAGACCTGAGGCTGGCCGATAACCCCGCCTTGAGCGCAGCGGCTGAGCGCGGAGCGATCCTCCCCGTATTCATCCTGACTGAAAATGGCACCCGTTCGCTCGGCGGCGCGGCGCGATGTCGGCCGCCGCGGCTTCGGGGGTGAAAACGACCTTGGTCATGTCGCGCGGGCGCGCCGTCGCGCAGCAGCCCGATGAGCGTGCCGAAGAGCGGCTTGCCCGTGATGAACGACTTCGTGCCGTCGACGGGATCTAGCACCCACGCCCACTCGCTCGTGCGGCCGTCGCCCTTCTCGCCGTGCTCCTCGCCGCGATTGTCCACAAGCTGCAGCCCGGTCGCAGCCTGCATTCGCTTGCTCTTTGAGTAGACCGGTCCCATGGCTAAGGACTTCAGGTCCGCCTTGCCCTTGGGCGAGCGAAGGTGGTGCTTGCCGTCGCCGACCTTGCGCGCCTGCTTGAGCTTCTGCACAAAAGCACGGAAGTCGCGCCGGCCCTCGGGCCGCAGGAGCTGGGCGACGTCCTGGAGGAGCTTCTGCAGATTCAGTCGGTTCGGCGACGGCCGCACGACGCCCGCCGCCGCCGCCGCGCCCCCGTCGGCCGGCGACGGCACCAGGGGGCGCGCGGAGGCGACGATGCCCGGACACTCGTCGTCGTCGTCG
>CAJWVP010000236.1 GCA_913048145.1 uncultured Rhodospirillaceae bacterium | reverse complement strand
CTTCAACACGTGCAGGTGGTCGGCCACCGTGTTCGTTGTATAGGCAGGGACCGTGATGGCGCCGATGGCCATAATCGCTATGTCGGCGATCAGCCACGCTGGACGGTTCTCTGAGACCAGAACGACCCGGTCTCCTGGCTTGATACCGGTCTGCAACAAGCCGCGCGCGAGCGGCGTCACCCGCGCTGCCACGTCTCCCCAAGAAAGTGGCTTGTAAGTGCCGTCGCGCTTAGCCCACAGGAACGGGCGGTCGCCATAGGCATCGACCTGGTCATAAAACATCGCTGCCAAATTGGGCCAATTTTGATCGGCCATCGGCGAAACTCCTCCCAATGCGCATTTTGCATCCTTGATTGCGCCCATGATTGCCGTTGCGGCTGATGATTTCCACCACTATATGAGCTGAATAGAAGGAGACACAAAAATGGCTGTCGCCCGAGCCCTTCCTGAATGGAATTTGACCGATCTCTACGCCGGACCCAAAGCACCGGAACTGGAGGTTGATCTCAAGGAGGCGGAAGCCTGCGCGACCGCCTTTCAGTCCACCTATCAGGGCCGGTTGACAGGCCTTGACGGCGTCGGCCTGGCAGCCGCGATCGCTGAGTACGAAAACTTGTTAGAAACCGTTTACCGGGTTGCGAGCTTCGGACAGCTCCTGCATGCAACACATACCACCGATGCCGAGGTGGGACGATTCTATCAGACACTGCAAGAACGCGTAAACGCGATCACTGCCGAGACCTTGTTTTTCATGCTTGAACTCAATGCCTTGGATGACGACGTGCTGGCGGCACAGTTAGATGATCCGGCCGCGGCCCGTTACGCGCCATGGATCCGCGACAGCCGTGTCATGCGTCCCCATCAGCTGGACGAGGCTCAGGAAAAACTGCTGCATGAGAAGGATGTAGCCGGCCGCAGCGCCTGGGTCCGTTTGTTCGACGAAACTCTTGCGCACTTGAAGTTTGATTTGGACGGCGAGGAGAAGCCGCTGACCGACACGCTCAACCAATTGTCCGACAGTGACGGTGACAAGCGGCGGGCGGCGGGCAAGGCCTTGGCAGAGGGCTTGCGTGGCTCCGAACGCTTGTTCGCGACGATCACAAACACGCTCGCCAAGGATAAGGAAGTGGAAGACCGCTGGCGGAACTTCGACAATCCGGCCCATCCCCGTCACCTCGCCAACCGCGTGGAAACGGAGGTGGTCGAAGCTCTTGTAGATGCTGTTCGCGAGAGCTACGCCCATCTGGCGCACCGCTATTACGGCCTAAAGGCGAAATGGATGGGCGTCGACAAGCTGGATTGGTGGGACCGTAATGCGCCGTTACCCGAAGACTGCGAGCGCCGGTTCACCTGGGACGAAGCCCGTACTACGGTGCTGGATGCCTATCACGCCTTTGATCCCGGCATGGCCGATACCGCCCGGCGGTTCTTCGACTATGGCTGGATTGACGCACCGCCCCGTGAAGGCAAGAACTCTGGCGCTTTCGCCCATCCGACTGTGCCTTCGGCGCATCCTTATGTCTTGCTCAATTTTCACGGAAAGTCGCGTGATGTGATGACCCTGGCCCACGAGTTGGGGCACGGCGTGCACCAGGTGCTGGCCGCGCCGCAGGGCCTGTTGTTATCGCAAACCCCACTGACCTTGGCCGAAACGGCGTCCGTCTTTGGTGAGATGCTGACATTTCGTTCGATGCTGGACGCGGAGACCGATCCGGCACGGCGCCGGGTTTTGCTGGCTGGCAAGGTTGAGGACATGCTGAACACGGTGGTCCGGCAAATAGCCTTTCACGAATACGAGACGCGCGTGCACGTGGAACGCCGCGACGGCGAGCTGGCGCCCGAACGCCTGGGCGAAATTTGGATGGAAACCCAGCGCGCCAGCCTGGGACCGGCGTTTAACTTCGACGACGATTACCGCGTTCTGTGGGCCTACATTCCGCACTTCATCCACGTGCCTTTCTATGTTTACGCCTATGCCTTCGGCGATTGTCTGGTGAACGCACTTTATGCCGTGTTGAAGGATGGGCACCCTGGGTTTCAGGCTAAGTACTTGGACATGCTGGCGCAGGGCGGTGCGAAACGGCACAAGGATCTACTGGCGCCGTTCGGCCTTGATGCCTCCGACCCGGATTTCTGGAGGAAGGGCCTGGGCGTTATTTCCGGGTTCATCGACGAATTGGAGGCTGCCCTTTGACGCCCGCCGACGAAAACGACTATCGGGATGCCGACAGCGCCAGCGACCGGCTGAAGCGCTACGCACGGGTTGGGCGCGCGGCTGGCGGTTTGGCGGCCAAGGTTGCCGGCAATCGGTTGTTTGGCATGGAGATTAACAAAGGCCAGCATGCGTCAGAACTGCAGGCTGCGTTGGGGGGGCTAAAGGGGCCTCTGATGAAGATAGCGCAGATCATGTCGACTGTGCCCGACATGCTGCCTGAGGAATACATGACCGAACTGGCGCAGTTGCAGGCCAACGCGCCAAGCATGGGTTGGAGCTTTGTACGCCGGCGTATGCGTACAGAACTGGGTGCGGACTGGGAGTCCCGGTTTGAAACCTTTGAACGCGAGGCCAGCGCCGCGGCTTCCCTGGGCCAGGTGCACCGGGCTCAGGCGGAGGACGGAACAGCACTCGCTTGCAAGCTCCAGTACCCGGATATGAAATCTGCGGTCGAGGCGGACCTTAAGCAATTGAAGCTGATTTTTGGCATTTATTTCCGTTACGACAACGCCATCGATCCGGTGAACATCCACGCCGAGCTTTCCGAGCGCTTGCGCGAGGAATTGGACTATAACCGCGAGGCTCGCAATATGGCACTCTATCGGCACATCCTAGCCAATGAGGCGAACGTCCATGTGTCGGAACACGTTGCCGATCTCTCCACGGACCGCCTGTTGACTATGACGTGGCTGGATGGACGGCCTTTGATGGATTCCGTGGAGGCCGATGCGGAAACCCGTAACGCGGTGGCGCTCAATATGTTCCGGGCCTGGTACCTGCCGCTTTACGGATACGGCGTGATCCATGGCGACCCGCATCTTGGCAACTACACGGTGCGGGATGACAATTCTGTCAATCTACTGGATTTCGGCTGTGTCCGTGTGTTCCGTCCGGCGTTCGTCCGGGCTGTCATCGATCTCTACAAGGCGATCCGGGATGAGGAAGAGGATTTGGCGGTGCATGCCTATGAGACCTGGGGGTTCGTTGATCTAGACCGCTATGTGATCGACATCCTCAACCAGTGGGCGCGGTTCCTCTACAAACCCCTGCTGGAAGACCGGGTCATGCCGATCCAAGAAACTGGTGGCGTTGCTTATGGCGCCGGCGTGGCCGCAAAGGTGCACCGGGAACTGCGGAAGACGGGCGGCGTCACGCCGCCCCGGGAATTCGTGCTCATGGACCGCGCCGCCATTGGCCTAGGCAGCGTATTCACGCATCTCAAGGCGGAGATTAATTGGCACCGCCTGTTCCACGACCTGATCGATGGCTTTGATGAACAGATGCTGGAAAAGCGCCAGAAAAAGGCGCTAAAAGCCTTCGATATTCCATTTCCCGAATAGCGGTCCCGCTCATTTGTACGAAATGGCTATGGCCCGGAATGCCCGGAAGGCCTATCTTGTCCGTGCCATGAGCACCATGTCCACCATGAGCGGCACCGGAGGCGCACCAGAAGCGAACGCGCGCGTGTTCGAACGTTGGGTCAACGGTCTGATTGGGGCCGGCCATTTCATGAGCCACTATTACCTACTGGCCCTGCCGCCTTTGTTCCCGTTACTGAAGGCCGAGTTCGGGGTAAGCTACGTGGAGTTGGGCCTAGCCATGACGTGCTACAACCTATTGGGCGGCGTGTTGCAGGCGCCGGTGGGCTTTCTGGTCGACCGGTTGGGGCCGCGCCGGGTCCTGTTCGCGGGGCTGGCGTTGAACGCTATTGGCGTGTTGCTGATGGGATTTGCCGACGCCTATTGGCTGCTTTTGGTCCTGGCGGTAATTGCCGGATTGGGCAATAGCGTCTTTCATCCGGCGGACTATGCCATTCTGTCCGGGTCTATCGATCCCGACAGATTAGGCAAGGCTTATTCGGCGCATACCTTTGCCGGTTTTCTGGGCGGTGCGTGTGCGCCTATCGGTATTCTGGCGGTGGTGCAGTTCTATGATTGGCGCACGGCGCTGATTTCGGCGGGGATCGTCGGCCTTGTGGTGTTGGCCTTGATGATCCTAAAGCGCGATGTCCTGCTGGGCGAAGGTGCCGCAGCGGATGCCACGAAATCGACGGCAGCGGCGGAACCGGCGGCATCCGAAACGTCCGGCCTACGCCTAATTTTGTCGGCGCCGGTTTTGCTGTTTCTGGCCTACTTCGTCCTCTACGGCATGGCCGGCGGGGGCCTAACGGCTTTCACGGTTTCGAGCCTGATCAACTTGCACAATATCGGGTTGGATTCCGCAAACGGCGCTTTAACCGGCTATCTGTTCGGCATTGTCGGCGGCATTCTCGCTGGCGGTCTGGTAGCCGATAAGTTCCCGCGCCACATGGTGACATCGACGGTGGGTTTGGGGCTGGTGGCATTAGCCGCAGCGGCGCCGACGTTCATGGCTCCGCCCGCTTATGTGTTCACTATTATGCTCGCGGCGGCCGGTTTCGGCATGGGCGTTATTTTGCCGGCGCGCGACCTGATGATTCGCAAGATTGTACCGCCGGGCGACAGCGGTAAGATTTTTGGGTTCATCTTCGTTGGTTATTCCATTGGCGGTAGCCTAGCGCCCTTGTTGTACGGGTGGTTGTTGGACTTGGCGCAACCGGCCATGGTGTTCCAGGTTTCCGCCGGGTTTGCCATTCTTGCCCTGGCCGCCGTGGCGTTAGCCAGCCTGGTAAGCCCGAAATCGTTTGGCGAAGCAGTGGCCAAAC
>CAJWVP010000235.1 GCA_913048145.1 uncultured Rhodospirillaceae bacterium | reverse complement strand
CATAGGTTCGCCCTTAATGAGCGACCTTGAGTACTTGTCGCGCCGCATGCTGATGCGCAACCTCAGCTGCCCCAGTAAGCTCGCAGGCACAGTATCACCGTCGCCCTCGCCCCCGGCGCCGGTGCGAGTTGGGAGGGGCACAAACTGGCGGCGGAGCGCATCGAGATCCGCGGCGCTGAAGAAGCGCCCAGCGCCCTCAGAGTCAACCACGGCCTGAAAGCTGACGCCCGCCGGCGAACGCAAGGCCGCGCGTTCTCGCTTCCCGAGCAGCTGGTGGCTTGCCGCCCGAACCATCCCGTGCTCGTCACCACCACCACGCAGCAGCAGGCGCCCGAGTTTGAAGTCGACGAGGCTGCGTCTCGGATCCGCGCCGAAGTGGATCAGGACGCCTACATAATCATCGGTTCGGCCTTCGACAACGACTTGCAGGGTAAGATGCGCGTTTCGGTGGTTGCCACCGGCATCGATGCTGTCGCCGGGGTAATGCCGCAGCCGACTATGCTGCGGGTTACCGATGCGGTGGCTCCGCAACGGTCATTACCGGTCGCATCGTCGGCCGCAGCGGATAAGCCGAAAGAGACGCTGTCCATCGTGGCGGCGGAAATTGAGATCGCTGACGAGGCTTCAAACTGGGAGCCGGAGATGCAAGAACCCGATTCGCCGCTGGCGCGCCTGGTCCGCGAAGCCCAGACGAACAAGGGCAGTCAGTCAGAACCGCCGGAAATGGCAGATGTGGAACCGGAAGTCTCTGCAGGGCCGGAGGTGGCTTCGGAACCGGAACAGTTTGTCGCGGAACCGCCGGCTGAGGAAGAGGTGTCACCCTCCGTCGAAGTCACAACCGACAAACCGGAACTCGGGAACGCGCTGACGATTGAGCCGCCGGCGGCCATGCCCCGCGCCGAGGCGGATGATGCGTTCATCCCGCCGCAACCCGCAGCCCCCGCAAACGAGGAACCGGCAGGCGAGGCTGATTCGGTTGCCACGGATGCGTTGATGGGCGAGCAGGCGACGGTCGCGGAACTCACGCTTGAGCCGGAAAAAACGTGTGATGAAGCGCGTCCAAGCCTATTCGAGCTAGTGACCCGGACTGGGCGGGCGGCCATCGGGCGTGTGGTTGCTGATGGAGCGCCCGAGCGGCGCGTTGGGGCTGCGGATGTCATCAATCAAGCGGATTCTGAACGGTCAGCAGTACAACAGTCGCCGCCAACCGATTCGCCGACACTGCGTCCAGTCGCCGAGGCCGTGACAGGGTCCGTCGCTATGGCCGCCGAAGCGGTCGAGCTAGTTCCGATGCCGGAAACGGTTGCTGTGTCCGAGGAGGCGGCAGATTCAGATGATCTTCTTGATATTCCAGCGTTTTTGCGACGCCAGGCCAACTAGGTCAGTGTCAAACTCTTGTGCGCATAAAGGTAACAAAACGTAACAAAGAGTGATTTGAGAGGCTCCGAGAGAGTTGTTATAAACTCACTCGGAGCCCTTTTTGTGTTTCAGTGTTTCTGACGTAACAAGAAAACTTCACGATCTTAACGAATGCTAAAGAGCAAAGTATGTAGGTAGTTCAATGAGATCGCGGAAAGCGATGGGACGGGTGAATGGGAAGCGGAATGGCCGGAACTTCCAAAATGAATGATCAAGAGGATAAGATCGACGACTGTGTCCGTCAACGGACCCTGAAAACATCCATCTCCTGCGCGGGTATTGCCCTCCATTCAGGCGCCGATGTGACCCTGAATTTAATGCCCGCCGACGCCGGTACGGGGGTCGTATTCCACCGGATCGATATTCACGACAAAGACAACGTTGTGCCAGCGATATGGGACCGCGTGGTGGACACGCGTATGTGTACCTCCATCGGCAATGATGATGGAGTGACTGTCGGTACCATCGAGCATTTAATGGCTTCGTTGGCGGGTTGCGGTATCGACAACGCGCGGGTCGAATTGAACGGCCCGGAAGTTCCCATCATGGATGGTAGTTCTGAGCCATTCGTGTCCCTGATCGAATGCGCCGGTGTGGTTGAGCAAAGTGCGCCGCGACGGGTAATCCGTATCCTGAAACCAGTCAATGTGGAGGTGGGTGACAGCCAAGCGACCCTCATGCCGGCAGACCGGCCTAGCTTGGATGTGGAAATCGATTTCGACAGCGCATTTATATCCAATCAGGCTCTGTCCATTGGATTGGTAAACGGCTCGTTCTGCAAGGAATTGGCGCGGGCTCGGACTTTTGGTTTTCTCCACGAAGTGGAGCAGATGCGGGCAGCCGGTTTGGCCAAGGGTGGATCGCTGGAGAACGCCGTGGTGGTCAGCCAGGATGGGGTCCTTAACGACGGCGGCCTTCGGTTCGATGACGAGTTCGTGCGACACAAGATGTTAGATGCGGTAGGCGATCTGTATCTAGCGGGCGGTCATATCATCGGTCAGTTCAGCGGCATTCGTTCTGGACATGCCATCAACAACGCCCTGCTCAGGGCCTTGTTCGCAGACGGCGAAGCCTGGACTGTAGATGTGATGCGGAGCACCGAGGCCGCTACGGCCGTTGATGGTGGATTGACTGCGGAACCTGTTTCCGCGCCCACGTAAGAAGCGCTTCACGTCCGGTCATCCTCTCTCGCGTTCTGAACGTTGCGATGGTTTTTAGCTATCAAATCCTTGTGCCAACTACCTAGGGCGGTAGTATACTGAGGTGGGAAACAACGGCGATTGGTCCGTATGAAACGCGAGATTGTCAGATCTGTCTTTGCTTCGCATCCCCGTGTTTGCTGCCCAACTCCTGTGGCCCGGTGCGTGTTGGCCATTTGCCTGTCGGCGGGCGTTTTGGTTGGATGCAGTTCAAAGGAAAAAGCCTATATCGAAGAGCCCGTTGAAAAGCTCTACAACCAGGGTCTCGATCAAATGCAGTCACGTGTCTATTCAGATGCCGTCGAGTCCTTTGACGAGGTGGAACGCCAGCATCCGTATTCGACCTGGGCCACGAAGGCGCAAATCATGGCGGCCTATGCCTATTACCTAGGAGATCGTTACGACGACGCCATCCTGGCCTTGGACCGGTTTATTCAACTCCATCCCTCCAATCGCGATGTGGCATATGCTATGTACCTGAAGGGGTTGAGCTACTACACTCAGATTTCCGACGTGGCCCGTGACCAGAAAATCACGGAATTGGCGCTGAATTCCTTTAAAGAATTGGTTGCGCGGTTCCCGCAATCAAAATATGCCCGCGACGCCAAGGTGAAAATTGACCTTGCTCACGATCACTTAGCCGGCAAGGAAATGGAGATTGGCCGCTATTATCATTCGAAGCGCCAGTACCTCGCAGCCATCAACAGATTCCGAAACGTCATCGAGAAGTATCAGACGACAACCCACGTTCCGGAGGCCCTGCACCGTTTGACCGAGGCTTACTTGTCGCTTGGGATTGATGATGAGGCGCGTAAGACAGCTGCGGTGCTTGGCCATAACTTCCCCGGTAGCGAATGGTATATCGATTCGTATCAATTCATCGAGGGTAAGGCTATCCGGACTGAAGAGAAGGCAGATAATCCGTGGTGGCAGTTATGGTAACCACTTTTCCGTTGGATTGATGCTTTCCCACCTGTCTATTCGCGATGTGGTCCTGGTCGAACGCCTGGAATTGGAATTTCAGAACGGTTTTAGCGTACTGACGGGTGAGACCGGTGCCGGTAAATCCATACTTTTGGATGCCTTGGGGTTGACGACCGGTGCGCGCGCCGAAGCGCGTTTGGTCCGTAACGGCGCCGAACGCGCAAACGTCAGCGCCATTTTCGATTTGTGCGAGGATCACGCAGTTCGCCACCAACTGTCTGAGCAGGGTGTTGAAACAGCCGGCGAGCCTGTGATCTTGCGTCGGGTTTTGAATGCGGATGGGAGATCGCGGGCCTTCGCCAATGATCAGGCTATCAGCATTGGACTGTTAAAAGATGTTGGCGCCCAATTGGTCGAAGTCCATGGCCAATTCGATAACCAACGGTTAATGCGTTCCGAAAGCCATCGCTTGATTCTGGATTCCTTTTCCGACGCATCGGATTTGATCGACGGCGTGCGCGCTGCTTATGCCGGCTGGCGCGATGTAATGGCTCGGCGGGCGATGGCAATCGCCGACGCGGCCAACACCCAACGCGATGAGGATTTCCTTCGATTTGCTGTACAGGAAATGGCCGAGTTGGCCCCGCAGCCTGGCGAAGAGGTTGAACTTTCCAACAAGCGCAAGATGATGATGCACAGCGAGAAGCTTGTTCAGGCCTTGGCCGACGCGCAGAATCAGCTTAGCGGCGAGGACACCATCGACAAGGGCCTGCAACGCACGCTTCGCGCCCTAGAGCAGGTGCGCACCTACGCCGACGACAAGTTTGATGACGTGATCGCCAGGTTTGAAGCAGCGCATAACGAAGTCCTGGAGGGGATGGGGCAACTGGATCGGCTCAGCAGTCAGATCATGCTTGAACCCGAGGAACTCGAGGCGGCGGAAGAGCGGTTATTTGCGCTCCGCGCGGTCGCTCGAAAGCACCAGGTGAGAGTTGACGACTTGAGTGATCTGAAGGATGAGTTTGAGCGCCGATTGGGCTCTATCGAGGACACCGCTCAACGCCTAGCTGATTTGGAGCATGCAGAGCGCAAGGCCCGGGATGCTTTTGTCGAGGCTGCCGAGCGTATTCGTGAGGTCCGGACCAACGCGGGTACGGCATTGGATCAGGCCGTCGATTTGGAGTTGGCGGATCTAAAACTAAAGCACGCCCGTTTCCACACGTACCTTGCGCCGTTGAAAGAGGCCGACTGGAATGAATACGGCATGGATCGCGTTGCGTTTCTGGTGGCGACGAACCCCGACAGCGCGCCTGGCCCTATCAACAAGATTGCATCGGGGGGAGAGCTGGCGCGGTTCATGTTGGCG
>CAJWVP010000234.1 GCA_913048145.1 uncultured Rhodospirillaceae bacterium | reverse complement strand
GAACCAAAAATTCCCGATCGTGTGACGGTTGGCCGGTACACGCCGGATCGATCCGCGTTTAGTAGGGACCCACTTAGAACGAGGGAATAAAATAGGCCTGCAACGGCGTAACTTCAAGCCCCGCCGCACTGAGCGCCTCAATGCCGTCGACCGCCGCAGCGGCGCCAGTCATGGTGGTGTAGTGCGGCACATTATTGGTGACTGCGGTCCGCCGGATGGAGAAGCTGTCGGAGATCGCCTGCGCACCTTCCGTGGTGTTGATCACCAGTTGGATTTCACCATTTAGAATCGCGTCCACACAGTGGGGTCGGCCCTCCAATACCTTGTTGATAGGCTCCACTCTCAATCCGCGCGCGGCGATGAATCGTTGGGTCCCGCCGGTGGCGATCAGCTTAAATCCGAGTGCCTGAAGACGCCCGGCAATCTCCACCGCCACTTCCTTATCGCGATCCTTGACCGATATGAAGGCCGTGCCTTCCGTCGGCAAGCGGTTCCCTGCACCGATTTGGGATTTGGCGAAAGCGCGCGGGAAATTCTCATCCAAGCCCATGACCTCGCCGGTCGACTTCATCTCGGGTCCCAGGATCGTGTCTACGTCGGCAAACCGCGTGAAGGGGAACACGGCCTCCTTCACGGCCATATGATCACGCCGCGCCCTTCCCTCCAGGTCAAAGTCCGCAAGCTTCTCGCCGGTCATCACCCGGGTCGCGACCTTGGCCACCGGAATACCTGTCGCCTTGGCAACGAACGGCACCGTGCGGCTGGCTCGCGGGTTGACCTCGAGGATGTAGACATCGCCATCCCTGACGGCGAATTGCACGTTCATCAGTCCGACCACACCCAACGCCTTTGCCAATTCCATCGCCTGGCGCTTCAATTCATCGACAATCTCATCCGAAAGCGAATACGGCGGCAAGGAGCAAGCCGAGTCGCCGGAATGGATGCCGGCTTCCTCGATATGCTGCATGACGCCGGCGACAAAAACATCCTCACCATCGCAGATGGCGTCCACATCCACTTCGATGGCATCCTGGAGATAACTGTCGAGCAGGACGGGGCTGTCGCCCGAGACCTTGGCCGCCTCGGTCATGTAGCGTTTCAAGGCATCGAGGTCATGAACGATCTCCATGGCACGACCTCCCAGCACATAAGATGGCCGGATCACAATCGGATAGCCGATATCCCCGGCGACGCTGACAGCTTCCTCTTCCGATCGCGCCAGGCCGTTGGCTGGCTGACGCAGGCCCAAATCCTTAAGCAGGATCTGAAAGCGTTCGCGGTCCTCGGCCAGGTCGATGGCGTCGGGGCTGGTTCCAAGAATGGGAATGCCAGCCGACTGGAGCCCGCTTGCCAATTTCAGTGGTGTCTGGCCACCCAATTGGACGATACAACCCAGCATCTCGCCGCTTTGCTGTTCCGATTGAACCACCTCGATCACGTCCTCGGAGGTCAGCGGTTCGAAGAACAGTCTGTCGGAGGTATCATAATCTGTGGACACGGTCTCCGGATTACAATTAACCATGATCGCCTCTACGCCAGCCTCGCGAATGGCAAAGGCGGCATGGACGCAGCAATAGTCGAATTCAATCCCCTGCCCGATCCGGTTCGGTCCGCCCCCCAGGATCACAACCTTCTTGCGCCCGGACGGTGCGGCCTCGTTTTCCGGCGGCCGGCTACCGTCACCCTCGTAGCAAGAGTACATATAGGCTGTCTGGCTGGCGAACTCGCCGGCGCAGGTGTCCACCCGCTTGTACACAGGCCGCACGCCAAGGTCGCGCCGGTGATGGGCGATGCGTGTCGCGCTGTCGTTCGTCAACTCCGCCAGGCGCTCGTCGGAAAAGCCGAATTTCTTAAGCTTCAGCAGCCCCATAGCGTCTTCGGGCAGGCCGTTTTCGCGGATATTGGCTTCCATGTCGACGATGCCACGAATTTGGTTCAAGAACCACGCGTCGAAGCCGCAGGCCTTCTGGATTTCCTCGTCCGGCATGCCAACGCGCATAGCCTGTGCAATGTAGCGAATCCGCTCCGGCCGGCGTTCGGCCAATACGGCACGGACCGCATCACGGTGAAGCTCCCCATCCACAAGGGCACCCTCGATTTCGACCTCGTTCAGGCCCGTGAGACCGGTTTCCATGGACCGGAGCCCCTTCTGTATGGACTCCCCGAAGGAGCGCCCAATGGCCATGGCTTCGCCAACCGATTTCATGGAGGTCGTCAGTAAGGCCTCCGTGTCCGGAAACTTCTCGAAGGTGAAACGCGGAATTTTAGTGACCACGTAATCGATGGAGGGCTCAAAACTAGCGGGCGTCACCCCGGTAATGTCATTTTTCAGTTCGTCCAGTGTATAGCCTACGGCCAACTTTGCGGCGATCTTCGCGATGGGAAATCCGGTCGCCTTGGAAGCCAACGCCGATGAGCGTGACACGCGCGGGTTCATCTCAATAACCACTAGGCGCCCGCTGTTGGGGTCCACGGCGAATTGCACGTTGGAACCTCCCGTGTCGACCCCGATCTCACGCAACACCGCGATCGAGGCGTTGCGCATGATCTGGTATTCCTTGTCCGTCAGGGTCAACGCCGGCGCGACGGTAATACTATCGCCCGTGTGGACACCCATGGGATCAACGTTTTCGATGGAGCAAACGATGATGCAGTTGTCGGCGCTATCGCGAACAACCTCCATTTCGAATTCTTTCCATCCAAGGACCGACTCTTCGACCAGCACCTCGTGCACCGGCGAGGCCGCCAAACCACCAGAGACGATCTGATCGAACTCTGCCTTGTTGTAGGCGATGCCGCCACCAATCCCACCCAAGGTGAAGGAAGGACGGATAATGATCGGAAGGCCGATTTGGCCCATGGCGTCACGGGCTTCGTCCATGTTGGTGACAACGATGCTCTTCGGGCTTTCCAGACCGATTTTCTCCATGGCGTTGCGGAACTGTTGACGATCCTCAGCCTTGGCAATCACCGCAGCGTCGGCACCGATCATCTCCACCCCGTGCTTTTCAAGGACACCGGACGCCTCCAGCGCGATGCTCGTATTCAGGCCCGTCTGTCCGCCCATGGTCGGCAACAGCGCGTCCGGTTTCTCTTTCTCGATAATCCGTTCAACCAGTTCCGGCGTGATCGGCTCCACGTAGGTGGCGTCGGCCAGGCCGGGATCGGTCATAATCGTCGCCGGGTTGGAGTTAACCAGGATCACCCGGTAACCCTCCTCACGCAGTGCCTTGCAGGCTTGCACGCCAGAGTAGTCGAACTCACACGCCTGGCCGATCACTATGGGGCCGGCGCCGATGATCAGGATGGATTTAATATCAGTGCGTTTGGGCATAGGAGAGCCTATTTTTGCAAGTGCGACGTCGCTTGGTCAGGGAGGGTCATGGCGTTTCCATAAATTCAACGAACCGCTCGAATAGGTAATGGCTGTCGTGCGGCCCCGGTGAAGCTTCCGGATGGTATTGGACGGAAAAAATGGGCTTACCCTCGACCTTCAGGCCCTCCAGCGTCCCGTCGAACAAAGACTCGTGCGTCGCAGTGACGCCGTTCGGCAACGTCTCCATGTCGACGACAAAGCCATGGTTCTGGCTGGTAATTTCCACCTTCCCCGTCTTCAGGTCCTTCACCGGCTGATTACCACCGCGGTGCCCAATATGCATCTTATGGCTCTTCGCGCCGAGCGCCAGAGCTAGAATTTGATGGCCCAGACAGATGCCGAAAATGGGTTTACCGGCCTCCATGACGCCCAGGATCATGGGAATGGCGTATTCTCCCGTCGCCGCCGGGTCGCCCGGGCCGTTCGACAGGAAAACACCGTTCGGCTCATGCGCCAGGATTTCCTTCGCCGTCGACGTGGCGGGCACCACGGTGACCTTGCAGCCGCTCGACGCCAGGCAGCGCAGAATGTTGTACTTGGCGCCGAAATCGACTGCGACCACGTGGAACTTCGGTTTCTTCTGCCGGCCGTATCCGCGGCCCAGGGACCATTCTGTCTGATCCCACTTGTAGGATTGTGCGCAGGTGACCTCCTTCGCCAGGTCCATGCCCGCGAGCCCGGGCCACGCGACCGCTTCTGCCTGGGCGGCTTCGATTTCTAGTTCGCCACCCGGGTTGTAGACCAAAGCGCCGTTGGGCGCGCCGCCATCGCGGATGCGATTGGTCAAGCGACGAGTATCCACCCCGGTAACGCAGGTCAACCAAATGGACTTGAGCCAATCGTCCAAGTGCCTAGCGGCGCGCCAGTTTGCGGGTTCGTTGATTTCCTCACGTAAAATAACCCCCCGGGCCGCCGGATTCTTAGTCTCCATATCCTCGTAATTGACCCCGACATTGCCGATATGGGGAAAGGTGAAGGAGACCAACTGGCCCGCATAGCTGGGGTCGGTGAGGATTTCCTGATAGCCGGTCATGGAGGTGTTAAAGCACACTTCGCCGACGCTGATCCCAGGCGCGCCGGCGCCTCGTCCCCAGAACACCTCGCCATCCGCCAACACCAGGGCAGCATCCGCGCCTTCGGGACGCGCACCAAAAAAATCGCCCGACCGGTCCTTTGACCCGGCGGGCGTTGATGCCTTGCTCTTGTCATTCATCGGTGATGCATACCTTGCATGTCCGTCGATGGGACGGACTCTTACGCAATCGTTTACCCCAGGTCAAGCCCATGGAATTTGAAAATTTTCTCGTGTTTTCAATGAGTTAAAAATATAGAGTCAGTTGCTATTTCGAACAATTTGGTATACTGTTTCACTCTTGCGACTCGCTACATAATATGCGGGGGAGGTTGGCGGTGCTACGCACGCAAATCAACAACACCTACAAGGCGGCTATGAAGCGGAAAGAAACCATCGCGGTTTCCACCTTGCGCCTCATCCAAGCCGCCATCAAGGACCGCGATATTGCGGCCCGTTCCAAAG
>CAJWVP010000233.1 GCA_913048145.1 uncultured Rhodospirillaceae bacterium | reverse complement strand
GGCAAGACGATCCGCCCACCGCGTCGATGGCGAGCGGCAGGCAGGCATCGCCAATCTCGGCACGCACCCGTTCGCCCAAGTCTGGGCCCTCCAAGACGACCAGATCTGCGCCGTGTTCCATCAAGGGTTGGAACAGTTCCTCGCGTCGGACCACGTTGACGGTCTTTATGCCGCGCGCCCGGGCCATGCGGATCAGGTGTAGACCGACTGCCGAGTTGGCGGCGTTCTGGATCATCCAGTCCCCCTCGTTCAAATCCTCGTAGTCGCGCAGCATGAGTATGGCGGATGGCGGATTGGCCTTAATCTGGGCGGCCTGGAGGATATCCAGCTCTTCTGGAATTCTCACCGCCTGGCCGACAGGGATGGTTTGTTGTTGGACCCAATTGTCGCGGCTTAAGAGCATGACCCGGTCGCCGACTGCCAGCTGGGTGACGCTGTCGCCAATGGCTGTGACGCGCCCCGCACCCTCGACACCCTGACGGGCTGGAGGGTTGGGGCCGGGATAGCGGCCTTCGAAGATCAAGAGATCGGCCGGATTGATGGCGGCGGCCTCCACCGCCACGGTTACCTCGCCGGGCCCAGGGGCCGGGGCGTCATCAACCTCGACGCAATGGCAAACCTCATGAGGGGGGCCATATTCCTGAAACTCAACGGCTTTCATGCATTTTTCTCCATGCCGTGATCAGGGCGAACCAGGAACAGCGCCAATATGGCACAGGCCGCAGGCAGTATGGCGAGGAGATGCAGTGCACCCGTGTAGCTGCCGTACATGTCAAAGGCGATGCCTAGCGGTAGAGGGCCCAGCGACGCGCCGATCACGCCTGAAGCCTGCCCTATCCCCTGGATAGAGCCCAGGTGCTTGCGGCCAAAGTAATGCGCCCACATGAATCCAAATAACGTCATGTTAGCGCCGGTTAGCACGCCGAACGCCAGTGCATAGATAATTGCGGTCTTCGCATCGGTGACAAGTGTGATCCCGTACAGACAAATCGCTAATAAAAGCAGGGTAAAGGAAAAAACGTACTTCGGGTTGGCCTGGTCCAGTGTCTTGCCTATCGCCGGCATGGTGACCGCCATGATCAGGGCAGAGACGCCAAACATAGTTGTTGCAACTGTGCCGGTAAGCCCCTGTTGGTCGAAGATCGAGACCTGGAAGAAGAACAGCGTGGTGATTAGCATGGCGGTAGTGAAAAGGCCTGTGCCAACGATCCAAAATGCTGGCGTGCGGACAGCTGAACCTGCTTTTAAGCCAGTAAGATCACCGTTGCTGGAGTTTCCGTCCATGGTTTCTTCAGGCGCGGCGCCATCGGGACGCAGGCCCAGAGGCTCGGGCTTGTCGTGGGTCAGGAACCACAGGAGCGGGATCATCATCACCCAGGTCATAACGCCGAGCCAGAACCAGGCTTCGCGCCAGCCCACCTGATCGATCAACCATTGGCCCAGCTTTGGGTGGATCGCCATAGAGGCGGAAAATCCAAGCATGAGGATCGACATGGCGAAGCCGCGTTTGGAGCTGAACCATTGAGCTACGAGATTCGTTGCTCCCAGCATCATGGACCCTTGGCCGAAGAACCGCAGCACCATGAACGATAGCGACAATGTAATCACACCAATGGCTGCGCCGAAAGCGATACAGGCAAATCCCAAGAAAATTGCAACAACAACCAGAACATTGCGCGCCCCATAGCGGTCCACGAAAAAGCCCATGCGAGTCAGCGCGAAGGCGGCGATCAGGGTTGCCAGGGCATAGGCCGTCGCCACTGAAGTCGTCGTGATGCCTAAATCGGCTGCAATCAGATCGACAAAGACGGAGAACGTGTGCGATTGGCCGGGGCCACTGGCAAACATGGCAAGCGTCGCTACGAATAAGATTACCCAGCCGTAGAAAAACTGCGCCTTCAGGCGCTTCAGAATGTAAGAGCGGATTTGCTTCAAGGCGACCTCAACTTGACTAGGGGTCCGGGCAATCTTCGCTAGGACTTACCGGAGATTTGCGATTGGCTCGCATCATAAAACGCCAGCCCGAGGTTGCAATCGCTGCCCTGTCCGAAGAAGGTCGGAACCATTTCATTATTTCGGGAGTGGACCCCATGAAGACCATTTTGATGACCGGTGCGGCCGGGGGTGTGGCGACATTTCTGCGGCGAGAACTAGCGGAATATAGCCTTCGGCTCTCAGATGTGCGTGTGGTGACGGATTTAGGCGACAACGAGACCTTCGTTGCTAGTGACCTGACGGAACTGGAGGCCGTCACGGCGGCGGCGGAGGGCTGCGACGGAATAATCCATCTGGGCGGCATGTCGGATGAGCAGCCCTGGGAGGATATCCTGAACGCCAATATCGTCGGCTGCCGCAACGTTTATGAGGCGGCCCGGACCCAGGGGGTGAAGCGCGTGATCTTCGCTTCATCCAACCACGCCGTAGGATTTTACCGCCGCGATGAAACCATTTCTGTCGACGTGACAACGAAACCGGACACCCGCTACGGTGTTTCGAAGGCGTTCGGCGAAGCCATGGGGTCTCTATATGCGGACAAGTATGGGGTTGGCGGCTTGGCAATCCGAATTGGAAACGTAGACCAGCGCCCTGCCGACGTGCGTCGCCTGGCCATATGGTTGAGCCCCCGGGATCTGGCGCAGCTGGTTCGCATTGGTCTAGAGCATCCGGACATCCATTTCGAGATCGTCTACGGCATGTCCGACAACAAGCGCTCCTGGTGGGACAACGCCAATGCGACCCGCCTTGGCTATCAGCCCCAGGATCGGTCCGAGGATTGGGCCAAGGAAATTCTGGCCGACGGTGCCCGGGACACCGACGATGATGCTGCTGAGACCTATCAGGGTGGCACCTTTGTCTCCCTGGAGGACGGTGGCGGCCGCGTGCCGGATCTTTGCTAGTTTGCACGGGTTCAATTGTCCATGCGCTCCATATCATTGGTGTCGTGCTGTGGATTAAAGGCGTCGGGTTTATGACCACCGTTCTGCTGTCAGCCGTCCGCTGGAGCGCTGATTTGGTGGATTGCATTGAGCGTTAGGAGGTAGCCGAACATCGCTTTGCCGGCCACGCAATGAAGCACATGGGCCTGGACGCGAACGATTTTCTTAGTTCAAAATCTTCCTTATCTGGCGCCCAGCATGTCCCACCCTAGGCGCTTTGAAACAGAGAATGCGTTATGCGTTTCGAGGTTAAGGAACTGAACCCGTATTTCGGGGCCGAGATTACTGGCCTAAGACTGCACGCAGAAGCCGCCGATCAGTGGTTTCCGGACCTGCGTCAGGCCTTCACGGACTATGGGTTGCTAGTTGTGCGCGGGAACGAGATTTCCATGGCCGACCAGGTGGCGTTGGGCCAGAGGTTTGGTGATGTGCAGCTTCACGAGATGGATCAGTACCGCCGCGAAGACTATCCAGAAATCTATTTCCTCACCAATCTCGATGCATCTGGTAATCCCAGTGGCAAGCATCCGGACAAAGGCACGCTGCATTGGCACACCGATGGATCCTGGCGGGATCGCACAGGGCTCGTGACTATTATGGTCGCCGACGAGGTGCCAAAGGCTGGTGGCGAGACCCATTTCTGCTGCATGGAAGCGGCGTATGAAGCGCTGGACGACGAAACCAAGACCAGACTGGTCTCGCTTCGCGCCGTGCACAGTCTAGATTTTTCGCGCAACCGCCGCCATCCCCATGACCCCTTAACCGACGCGCAGAAGGCTAAGATTCCGCCGATCACTCATCCCGTCGTACGCACCCATCCCGAAACAGGGCGTCACAGTCTGTTCCTGGGCGATCATGCGGAATGCATCGAGGGCTGGGATTATGAAGAGGGGCGGGTTTTTATCGATGACATGAACGCCACGACGACGCGGCCCGAATTTTGTTATGCCCACGCCTATCAACAAGGCGATGTCGTGATGTGGGATAACCGCCGCCTTCTGCATATGGCGGCTCCATATGACACTGCCGCCGAGCGTCGGGTCATGAGGCGGACGACGGTTCTGGGCGATGTGCCGTTCTAAAGCTTATTGGGCTTTCTCGATGAATTCCACGGTAATACCGTCGCTATTGCGCAGATAAGCCACCCGGCTTCCCGTATTCGGCCCCTTATCGATGGTTACCGGATTGCCGAGAGGCACGAAGGTGTGCTGATGGGCTGTGGCAATCGCGGCGTCGATGTCGTCGACATCATAGGCCAAGTGAGCGAAGCCCGCGTCGCAGGGTCTGCTCTCGATACGTCCGCGGTCAGCCGGAGCCAGATACTGTATGAGCTCGATCCGGTGGCCGGGGCCCTGGACAAAGGCGATTTCCATTTCCGCACCGGCGACGCCGGTCACCTGCTGGATGATCTTCGGGTCGCGAGGCGCGCGGGATAGAAGTTCAAAACCGAGTCCGTCGCAAAAGAAACCGATGGTCTGGTCCAGATCAGAGACCGTGAAGCTGGTATGATTGGTCCTAAGAATTGTGAAGTCGTTCTGCGTCATCTGATTTCTCCTGTTCGAAATGCTAACCATCGTCGGCTGGACGCAGATGTGCTTCTAGGGCCGCGCGTTCAGGGTCGGGAACGACTTCGCTTTTCTGAGTATTGTAGTTGAAATATACGTAGGTCGTTGTGCCCCTGGCGCACAAGCGCTCCCCTTGCCAGATCTCTTCGTAGAGTGTGAAACTCTTGGTGCCCACCCGGTCGACCCAGGTCCTTACTACCGCGTCATCGTGGAAGTAAATCTGCGCCATGTAGTCGATATTGGTATTGACCAGTGCGATCCGCCAGGCGTCGAAATTCAGGTCCGGGGTCAGAATACGGAATATGTCCCGTCGACCCGCCTCCATCCATACGGGGACGAAGACATTATTAATATGCCCAGCGCCGTCAGTTTCGGAGACGCGGGGAATGATTGCAGTTTCGAACATCTCTTAGGCCGCCGTCCAACCGCCGTCTACCATCAGAGCCGCACCGGTGACCAGGCTGGACGCGTTGG
>CAJWVP010000232.1 GCA_913048145.1 uncultured Rhodospirillaceae bacterium | reverse complement strand
TCCTGGCCTTCGACCAGTATGGCACCGTGGTCGACATGCAAAAGGACCTAACCGAGAAGGTGGCGCCCTTTCTCAAGGACAAAGGCTGGGAAGGCGAGGCGTATCGTTTCGTCACCTGGTGGCGGCGCACCCATTTTGAAAATTCTATGATCGACGCGCTGTGCGACCAGGGCCACACCCCCTATCGCCAGATCGGACACAGGGCCGTCTCGCACGTGATGGACCGGGCCGGGATCACATACACACAAGATGAGGTGGCTTTTCTGGTCAGCCAGATCGAGACCCTGAAGCCTTTTCCCGATGTGATCGAGGCACTGGAGCGGTTGCGCGGGGCGGGCTACAAGCTGGCAATTCTGTCTAACGGCGATCGGGACATGCTGGAGGCCGCAAAACCGCACATCAGGTTCCAGTTCGACGAAACCATATCCGTCCAGGACGCGGGCTACTTCAAGCCCCACTGGAAAACCTATGCCAAAGCTGAGGAAACCTTGGGTGAGGAACGGACTTCGATCCTGTTCGTAGCTAATCACGCCTTCGATTGCGTCGGCGCCAAAGCTTTCGGCATGCGTACCGCATTCATCGACCGGCGTAAGCGGCCCTTCGGCCAAGAGCCACACCAGCCGGACATCATTGTTGCAAACTTCAAGGAACTTGCCGATGTCCTCACTTGACAATCTGACCAACACCGGCCCACTGGCGGGCCTTCGCGTCATTGACCTCACCCGCGTCCTGTCGGGTCCCTTCTGCGCCATGATGCTGGGCGACATGGGCGCCGAAGTGATTAAGATCGAACGTCCCGGCGCGGGCGACGACACGCGCGCCTTCGCACCGCCGTACCAGGGGGAGGAATCGGCTTATTTTCTTTCGGTTAACCGCAACAAGAAGAGCCTGACGCTGGACATGAAGCAGGACGCGGCGAAAGAGGTTCTCTGGAAGCTAGTGGAGAGCGCCGACGTAATCGTCGAGAACTTCCGCCCCGGCGCAGCAGAGCGCCTGGGCTTCGGGTATGAAGACGTGTCGGCGCGCAACCCAAGTATCATCTACGGCTCCATCTCCGGTTTTGGGGATACAGGTCCCGGCGCCAAGCGGCCGGGCTATGACCTGGTTATCCAAGGCGAATCAGGAATCATGGATATCACCGGCGACCCCGACAGCCCACCCACTAAAATGGGCACCTCCATCGCCGACATGGTCGCCGGTATGATGCTGAGCCAAGGGATCCTAGCCGCCCTGAACGCGCGCCACGTTATGGGAAAAGGCCAGCACGTAAAGGTCTCCATGCTTGAGGCGTTAGCCTCCCTGCTGACCTATCAGGCGAGCAACTACTACGCCACAGGAATAACGCCAAAACGGCGCGGCAACGCACACCCGTCCATCGTGCCCTACGAGACCTTCCAGGCCGGCGACGGTTGGCTAAACGTCGCCGTGGCCAATGATTCGCTTTGGCAGAAGTTCTGCGACGCGGCGGATAAGCCCGAATGGAAAGACCACCCCAACTACGCCGCAGCGCCAGACCGGGTCCAAAACCGCGACGAGATCATGCCGTTGATCACCGAGGTCCTGAAAACCAAGACTCGGGCCGAATGGATCGCACTTCTGAACGCGGCGGGCGTGCCTTGTGGCGCGATCGCAACGGTCGAGGAAATCTGCGAAAGCGAGACCCTGAAGGCACGCGGCATGATCTGGGAAATGGACCACAAAACGGCAGGGGTGGTAAAAACTATCGCCAATCCCATCGAATTCACTGGGACCAAACTGGCCACGCCCGCGCCGCCGCCGCGTCTCGGCGAACATGCCGACGAGATTTTGGCATCGGCGGGCTATGACGCGGCAGCCATCTCTGCCATGAGAGATCAAGGCGTCATCTGATCAAAAGCGGTAGGCGAAGCGCAAACCTCCGGACCGTCAACCTCACCCCCTGGTGGTTTTTGACTCGCTCATGCAGGAGCAACACGTCTCTCACGCTACCGAAAACCTTTTGTCGAACTGTAGGCCAAACAAGCTAGGCGTTGGTATTCGTATACCGCAGCAGGTGTTCGTCCCGGTCGCCAAACAGGATCTGGCCAAGTGTCAGGCGCTTCACATAGTGGGTCAGGGCATATTCATCCGTAACACCCACGCCGCCGTGCATCTGCACACAGCGTTCGGCGATATTGCGCGCCGCGTTATCGACAAAGGCCTTGGCCCCAGAGACAGCGCGGCGGCGCGTCGGGGCGTCGGGGTTCGCCACTTCCGACGCGGCCCAAAACACCATAGAACGGGCAAACTCCACGTCGCTGAAAACATCCGCCATGTTGTGCTGGAGAACTTGGAACTTGCCGATGGGCCGGCCGAATTGTTCGCGCGTCTGCAGGTATTCATGGGTCAGGTCACGGGCCATCTCCATGGCGCCCAGGGTTTCGGCTAACGACGCGGTAACGGCCCAATCCTCAATCTCCGCCAAGGCGGTTTCCGCATCATCGGCGGCCATGCGGGCATCGGCACCGACACGGACACCGGACAGTTCCAAGTCGACCGCGCCGCGTCCGTCAACTAGACGATAAGGTTTTTTGCTCACGCCGTCGGCGCCGGCATCCACCAGGAAGATGGCCGAGCCGACATCTTCCAGCTTGGCGCCAATGGCGATCCACCGCGCACTGTCGCCGCCAACCACAACGGCCTTCGTACCGTTCAAGACAAAGTCATCACCATCCACCTTAGTGGTCGTGGTCTGAGGCGCCACGTCATAACGCTGGCCGGGCTCGTAAAGGGCGACGGCCAAGTTCGCCTCACCGGCCACCACCTGGGGTAGGATGTTAGATTTCTGTGCATCCGTACCGGCAGTGACGAGCAGGCGCACGCCCATGACGGACGTCGCCAGGAACGGCTCCAAGGCTAGGTGACGCGACATTTCTGCTGTCACGGCCATGATCTCCGCACCTCCGCCGTCAAAGCCGCCAGCCTCTTCCGGGGCCAACAGGCCGACGAACCCATTCTCAGCCAGGGTCTGCCACATGGCCGGACTGTGGAAAGTGGCCGTGTCGTCCAGAAACGCTCGGCGCTTGTCGAAGTCGTAGTCGCTCTCATAGGCCTTGCGCAAGCTGTCGGCCATGAGGCTCTGTTCTTCGGTAAATGTAAAATCCATGGCCGGCTCCTAGAGGCCTAGCAGATGTTTGGAAATGATGTTGCGCTGAATCTCGTTCGATCCGCCGTAGATGGACGCCTTGCGCCGGAAAAAATAGTAAGGCATCGCATGGGCGGCGTAGTCAGGCCCGATGGGCTCGCCGTTCCAGGAATCCTCCAGGCTTTCAGGCAGGAACGGCGCGGCGTAGCTGCCCACGGCTTCCATTGTCAGGGTTGCAATGCCTTGCTGCACTTCCGAGCCGACGACTTTCAAGATCGATGAAATGGGGCCCGGTGCGCCCTTCTCCTTCTCTTCGATCAGCATGCGAAGGTTGGTAATCTCCAGGGCGCGGAGTTTCAATTCCAAGTCCGCCAACTTCGCTCTAAACAGCGGATCCTCGCTCAGGGTTACGCCGCGGCGTTTCTCCTTTTTGGCGATAGCCTTGAGGCGTGCGAACTCCGCCTTCGATTGGCCTACACCGGCAATACCGGTGCGCTCATTCGACAAAAGGAACTTAGCGTAGTCCCAGCCCTTGTTCTCTTCACCGACCAGGTTCTCGGCCGGCACTTCGACGTTGTCGAAGAACACCTCATTAACGGCATGCTCGCCATCCATGGTGATGATCGGTCGCACCTCTACGCCGGGGCTGGTCATGTCGATCAACAGGAAGGAAATTCCCTCCTGCTGCTTCACGTCCCAGTCTGTGCGGACCAAGCAAAACATCCAATCAGCGATGTGCGCCTGGGTGGTCCAGGTCTTCTGGCCATTGACAATATACTTGTCGCCGTCGCGCTCGGCTCGGGTCTTCAACGACGCCAGGTCCGAGCCACTGCCCGGCTCTGAAAAGCCCTGGCACCAGAATTCTTCGCCAGACAGTATCTTCGGCAGGTAGCGCGATTTCTGTTCATCATCGCCGAAATGGATAATCACCGGTCCAACCATACTGAGGCCAAAGGCCTGCAAGCGCGGCATGCCGGCCGCGAAGGCTTCCTCGTCCAAGATATGCACCTGGATGGGATCAAGGCCAGCGCCACCATTTTCCTTCGACCACTTCGGCGCGACCCAGCCTTGCTCATAAAGGATACCATGCCATCGCTTCATGTCTTCCTTGTCATAGCGCTGACCAGTATGGGCTTTCGCCGCGATGTCCACCGGCGCCATTTCCTTCATGAAGGCGCGTACTTCTTCACGAAATGCCTGTTGTTCCGAATCGTATAAAAGTTCCACGGCCTGCCTCCCGATCCAGTCTCGAAACCACTGTATCCGCCCGGTTTAGGAAGCCGGTCAGGAGCTGTCAAAAGGAATCGAGGAATGCTTTCAAGGAACGAAACGTCGATCTAGGGTTCACGAATGGAAACTTTGCGGATCATGGTCTTCTACCAGGGGGGCGAAGGCCATTGGATGGTGGAACTCAATTGCGACGATCAACGCTATATGCGACACCACCCACCGTTCCGGAACATGCCCCGGGTGATCAAAGAAAGTGGTCGGCGGCAGTACGTAGGGATATCCTTGACCTCACGGCTATGCACGCAGAAAACGTGACACGAAATTAGTTACATAGATGAACCATCAGGCGGTTTCTTCCTCGAGGGTAATGTCGACCATCAAGGCTTCGGCTAAGCTCTCCAAGGAGCCCCGCAATTGCCCCTCATCCAACCCAGCGGGCATGCGCACCCGCCCTTTTGCGTGGAACAGACGGCCGCCGCTCATGGGCGCGGCTTCCATTTCCGTCTTCATGCTCTCAACGCTGACGCCCCGTTCGGTCAGGCATTGCGATATCTCATGGAGGATGCCCGGATGATCGGGACCGACGAAATCCAGGACCAAAACCTGGCCCTCCGCCGGTTGGGCCTTGCCCGCAGTCTCTACGATCAGGTGGAAACCGTCGTCGC
>CAJWVP010000231.1 GCA_913048145.1 uncultured Rhodospirillaceae bacterium | reverse complement strand
AGGTGCTTGAGACCGCTGACGAACAGGAAGGTACCCAAGATGACCAATAGGGCGCGTATCAAATGACCCTTTGGATTTTCCGTGTGCAATGACCTCAACCCGCCACCCCGCAAAATCAAAAAGGCCAGCGGAATGAAGACGAACAACCCCCGGCAAAACATGATCTGAACCACGTGGTAACCGCCGGTCATCCACTTCAGCAAAGCGTCATTGGCGGTCAGCACGGCTACGCCAAGAAGCATGCATAAGATGGCTCTGCCGGGCGCCGACGAGCCGCGCCCCTGAATGGAAATTTTGCCCAAGGAAAACCCTTTTCGACGTCAGTTTACTGGTAAAGCATCCTGACTATAAAGTCCGCCCCTTAAATTTTGGCCAGATCCCGCCAACAGGGCCGCCGCGCGGGCATGGCGAATGTGCCTGACTTCCGCGGCGCCGAAATTGACTGCGAGGACCTAGAAGGAGGTTTTCATCAAACCCTGGAGGGTGGACACTAGATAGCTAACGTGGCTGTCTGGTCTCACCCTGGGACTTTGATGATCGACGCTAGGATACCGCAGGCATCCAAACCGAACAGCGGACGCAACAGCGCCATGGGCAAGGCTTTTGGCGGCAGGTCGGCCGCCTGGGTCACGGTGCCCAATGGCTCGATGATCAAGGCCATATGCTTCCCGACCATGATAATCCGCGTTAGCGCCGATTGAGAGGGCGTTTTCAATGAAACAGTGGCGTGCTAAGGGAAAGTATGGCTTGGTCATCTGACCTCTTGATCCTTGTCACCCTGACGTTCCTTCTTGCTGGTACGGTTAAAGGCGTCATTGGGATGGCGTTGCCAACGGTGTCTTTGGGGGTATTGGCGGCCACCCTGGGCTTGAAGGAAGCCATCGTCCTGATGTTGGTGCCGTCCTTCGTCACAAATGTCTGGCAGGGAGTGATCGGTGGGCATTTCACGATGCTCATGAAGCGCCTATGGGGCCTGTTGGCTGCCATGGTCGTGGGTACTTGGTTTGGAGCCGAGGCCCTGACCATGAATGATACCTCGGTCCTGGAGGCCCTTTTGGGAGTGACCTTGATCGGCTACGGCATCTTTGGCTTGTTGACGCCGGAACTCCCCTCCACGAGCCGACGCGAAGGCTGGTTATCGCCCATCGTCGGTGGCGCCACGGGGGTCCTGGCTGGGTTGACCGGTTCGACGGTGTTGCCAGTGGTGCCCTATCTGCAAACCTTGGGCATGTCGCGTGACGCGTTCATTCAGGCCATGGGGATCTGTTTTTCCACCGCCGCGTTGGGTATTGGCATTAGCCTCAGCGGACGCAGTCTGCTGCCGCCGGACCTGGGCCTCTTGTCCGCCATTGGCGTCTTGCCGGCCTTGGTTGGCATGATGTTGGGACGGGTTATTCGTGTGCGCCTGTCCGAACAGTGCTTCAAGCAGGTATTTTTCGTCTCGGTGGTAGTGCTTGGCGCCTACATCGCGGCGCGTGTTTACATTTTCTGACCCGGGCCCAGAAAGGAAGAACCCGGCCTGTCAGTGGTGGGGCCCTGTGATCAAGCTGTTGGCGCTTACGTTAAGTGCTCCCTGCTCACACTATTTTACCACAAACTGTTTCAATGCTCAGACATACCTAAGTTTTTGGGCTTACCCATCGTAGGCGCGTCCGCCAGCATTGCGGTGCCAAGTGCGAAACAGGTGCCGTTTCTTAACCGGATCGTGGTGATCCTCGAAATGGGATCGGTAGTGGCCCAACTCCATATTGTTGAGGTACTGCAACTGGCCGCGTTCGATGGGTAGCTCCAGCCAGAACTCTGGCCGATTGCCGACGGCTTCCACGGCCGCCAAGGCATCCGCCAGCTCCGGTTCCATATCTACCCCGGCGACGTCATGGCCTTTGCGCACGAGTTGGACATTTGCGCGAGCCGTCAGCTTCGCGCCGTCAAAGGCGAAGAACGGCGCCAAGGCGGTCTTGGGCCTGCCCGGCGCGTGTTCCGCCTGGCGATCGAACAGCATTGGTGCATAGAGTCGTTTCAGGAGTGCCGGATGGTCCCGGAGCATCATGTTGTGGACGGAATACAAGGAGCAGAACCGGCTGATCCCGCCGGAAACGGCCGGGTACTTGCACAACAGGCCGACATACTCTGGGGGCGCGGCGCCAAAGGCGTTGTCCGTATGAAAGACTAATTCCACGTTCGTATAGGAGCCGCGAACCCCGTAGCCGAAGGCTTTTCCCTTGTCCTTCACGTCGTAGAGCATGGTGCCGTCCCATTTCTGCGCGACGGTCCGCCCGATCAACTGACCGACGATCCAAAATACTGCCTTCATGTCGTCGTCGTTGAATTCATCCATGGGGAGCCGGTCGATCACTGTGAACCCGAGGCCCTGGTTCAATTTTTCAGATGCCGTCGCCATGATCTTGCGCCAAGCCGTAAGCTCAAAGGCCTCTGGGGAATGCAGGTATAGAGGCAATGGCTGTCCGCGCACTGCCTGGACGATGGCGCAGGTTTCCGCCAATGCGTCGGCGCCGAGAGTGATGATCGTGGAGCTTGGATCCACTTGACCCGACAACCAGGCGCGATGGTCATTCACGCTTTCCGTCAGCATCTGGGTGCTCACTTCGTTGCTGAGATCCAAGTGGTCGAGGGGCATTGCCGTTGTCTCCGTTTCAGGCCTGTTCGGTGGCGGTTTCTAGGCGTGAGCCATTTTTTGAACCAGCGTAAGCCGCTTCCGGGCTGCTTCCAAGCCGAAGTGCGTGTTGGGGACGGGGTCGTCATGGATGTAAAACATGCCTCATTCTTTTTCTTAAGCCCCATAATATCAATTAATGATCATAAGATTATCGAATTTCGATAAAAATAAACGCGCCGTGGTATGCGTATGAAAACTGATGCGACTTCCCGCCAGATCAATTATATCTAAGGTGAAGAGGAAAAAATTAATCATGAGCAATGAACCCCGGACCATTCGGCTAGACCCAGCCGACAACGTCAGCGTCGCATTGGATGCCCTTGCCGTCGGTGATAAGGAACATAGCGCTGGCGTCGCCGCCGTCAGTAGCATACCAGCCGGCCATAAGATGGCCGTCGAACCCATCGCGAAAGGCGACGCGGTCCGAAAATTCAATCAGATCATTGGTTTTGCTTCCAATGTCATTACGCCTGGTCAGCATGTGCATACCCAGAACTGCGTGTTTGAGTCTTTCGAACGCGACTACCAGTTTGGGGTCGACGCCAAGAACACGGACTACGTGGAGACCGACCAGCAGGCCACGTTCCAAGGGTTCTGCCGCGCCAATGGACGAATTGGCACGCGCAACTACATTGGAATTCTCTCCAGCGTCAATTGTTCCGCCACCGTGATCAAACAGATGGCGGACCGTCTCAACTACTCTGGTGTCCTGGATCAGTATCCAAACATTGACGGCGTGGTAGCTTTTGCGCATGGATCTGGTTGTGGCATGGATATGAACGGCGAAGGTTTTGGAAACCTGCAACGGGTTATGCACGGTTTTGCTGGTCATCCGAATTTCGCCGCAGTAGTGATGGTGGGCCTCGGCTGCGAGGTATTCCAAATATCCATGTTTAAGGAGACCTTCGGTCTGGAAGAGGGCAAGAACTTCGTCACCTTGGTCATGCAAGAGATGGGTGGGTCGCGTAAAACCATCGAGGAAGGCGTGCGCCGGATCGAGGAGATTCTGCCGACCGCAAATGAAGCCACCCGTGAAACCGTGCCCGCGAGCGAATTGACCGTGGCGTTGCAGTGTGGCGGCTCAGACGGTTATTCGGGGATCACCGCGAATCCGGCTATGGGCGCGGCCGCGGACCTCCTGGTTCGTCATGGCGGCTCGGCGATTTTGGCAGAAACGCCTGAGATCTATGGCGCTGAGCATCTGTTGACCCGCCGTGCCGCCAGCCGTGAAGTCGGCGAGAAGCTTGTGGAGCGGATAAAGTGGTGGGAAAACTATACCGCAATGCATGGCGGCGTCATGGACAACAATCCTTCTCCTGGCAACAAGGCTGGTGGATTGACCACGATCTTGGAGAAATCACTGGGCGCAGCCGCAAAGGGCGGCACGACAAACTTGAACGGTGTCTTTCGGTATGCCGAACCCATTGGCGCTTCGAAGGGGTTCTTGTTCATGGACAGCCCCGGGTACGATCCGTGCTCGATCACTGGCGAAGTGGCATCCGGGGCCAACCTGGTCTGCTTCTCTACGGGACGTGGCTCTGCATTTGGGTTCAAGCCCGCGCCCAGCATCAAGCTCGCCACGAATACGGTCATGTATGACAAGTTGGAAGAGGATATGGATATCAACTGTGGACCCGTGGTCGACGAGGGACGTTCCATTGAAGCGATGGGCATGGAAATTTTTGATTTCTGGCTCCAGGTGGCCAGCGGCAAACCTTCCAAGTCCGAGGCCCTTGGGTATGGCGACCATGAGTTCGTGCCCTGGCAGGTCGGGACCGTAATGTGACCAGGTAGGGTCTCCTGGCTGATCCACTGATTATCGCTGGTGTGATACTATTCATCGTCGCGGTCGCCGTCATTGCCGTATTGACAGTGATGGTTCGGACGCTGGCGTAGTCCGATCCGTTGAATGTAACAATCTAAGGGTGTCAAAATAAAGGCCTTGCCCACCATGGTAGACCGAACCGTCAAACAGGTTATCGTTGCGCACCCCACGTCGGATGGAGCCGGGGTGCGCCTGAAGCGCTCCATCGGGACCGAAATGCTGTCCGCACTCGACCCATTCCTGCTTTTGGATAACTTCGGTTCGGAAAACCCCGACGATTACATCGCCGGTTTCCCGAACCATCCGCATCGAGGATTCGAGACTGTCACTTATATGATCCAGGGGCTCATGCGTCATAGGGACTCTAGTGGCGCCGAGGGGTTGCTGCGTCCAGGCGGTGTGCAGTGGATGACCGCGGGGCACGGCATCATCCATTCGGAGATGCCCGAACAGACGGAGGGCGAGATGAGTGGTTTCCAGCTGTGGGTCAACCTGCCAGCGGCTGAAAAGATGTGCGT
>CAJWVP010000230.1 GCA_913048145.1 uncultured Rhodospirillaceae bacterium | reverse complement strand
CGTTGAACGCGACATTGGAGTGGTTCGACCCGAAGCAAGGCCGAGTAGAAGATCTTGCCGAAAGTTACGCCAACATCCTATTGGGCGGGTTACTTACACAAGGCGGTGGAGGGTCATGAGCATCCTATCGACAGCCATTGATCAAAATTCAGACATCTTTCGCTCCAACCAGCAACACTATGAGGCGCTACTAACGACGCTTCGAGAACGCATGGCTATCGCTACAAATAGCGGCAGGCCAGAACTGATCGAACGCCATCACCAACGCGGCAAAATCCTGGTCCGGGACCGCATCGACATGTTGGTTGACGCCAACTCGCCGTTCCTAGAACTCTCGCCCCTGGCAGCCTGGGGGCAATACAACAACGAATTGCCCGCCGCTGGTATCGTGACGGGGGTCGGAATGGTCTCGGGCACGCCCTGCGTAATTATTGCCAATGACGCCACGGTGAAGGGTGGTTCCTTCTATGAAGAGACCGTGAAAAAGCACATCCGCGCTCAAGAAATCGCCAGCGAGAACCGGCTGCCGTGCCTGTATCTTGTAGACTGCGGCGGGGCCAACCTACCACAGCAGGACAAAGTGTTCCCGGACCGCGACCATTTCGGCAACACCTTCCACCGCCAGTGCAACATGTCGGCGTCCGGCTTGCCGCAGTTGTCCGCCGTATTCGGCGGCTCCACGGCGGGGGGTGCCTACATCCCGGCGCTGTCCGATCAGGTGGTGATGGTCGAGGGCAACGCGCGCATCCATCTCGGCGGCCCTTCCATCGTCAAGGTCGCCATCAACGAAGAGGTGGACGGCGAGACCCTCGGCGGGGCGACCATGCACACCCGGGTCTCCGGTGTCTCCGATCATTTAGCGAAAACGGAGGCGGAAGCCTTGGCGATGCTCAGGGACATCGTCGCGGAGCTGAACATGGATCGCGACCTGACCGCCGGCCAAAACCGCGTGGAAGCGCCCAAGTTCGATCCGGCAGAACTGACCGGCATAATCAGTCACGACCGGCGCCTGCCCTATGACGTACGGGAAGTCATCGCGCGTCTTGTCGACGCCAGCCGGTTCCAAGAATTCAAACCAGAATGGGGCGAGACCATCGTTACCGGCTGGGCTCGTGTACACGGGCGAGCGGTTGGCATCCTGGGCAACAATGGGGCACTATTTTCCGAATCGTCCCTGAAGGCCGCCCACTTCATCGAGTTGTGTAACCAGCGGAATATTCCTCTCCTATTCTTGCACAACATAACGGGCTTCATGGTCGGGACGGACGCCGAACGCGCCGGCATCGCCAAGAACAGCGCCAAGATGGTCTATGCCATGTCGACGGCGCGCGTGCCTAAGCTTTCGGTGATCATCGGCGGCTCCTATGGGGCCGGCAATTATGGCATGTGCGGACGTGGCTTCCGACCCAACTTCCTGTTCGCTTGGCCGACGGCGGAAGTGGCCACTATGTCTGCCGATATCGCCGCCAACGTCATGTTGGAGCTACGGGGATCCAACGTGAAAAAGGTGCCGGCAACGAACGACGAACTGGCGGCCATCGAGAAGGCCGTCCGCCACCAATATGAGAAACAAAGCGACCCCTACTTCGCAACGTCGCGGCTCTGGGACGACGGCTTGATCGAACCCGCTCAGACCCGTGACATCCTGGGGCTTTGCCTGTCCCTGCTATCGACCGTTCCGGCGGTTGGCCCGCAAACACCCGTCTACCGGATGTAGGGGGAACTTCATGACCGTCACCAGTATCCTTATCGCCAACCGGGGCGAGATCGCGGTCCGCCTAATCCGGGCCTGCCATGACGAAGGCTTGGATGCCGTCGCCGTTTATTCCGATGTGGACCGCGACGCGCCACATGTCCGCGTTGCGGACAAGGCGATACACATCGGCCCCGCCGAGGCGGCCGCCAGCTACCTCAACGGCGAAGCCTTGATCACGGCCGCCCGAACCACCGGCGCGGACGCCATCCACCCGGGCTACGGCTTCCTAGCGGAGAACGCGGATTTCGCCCAGGCCTGCATCGACGCCGGCCTCACTTTCGTCGGCCCAAAGCCCACGATCATCCGCCAGATGGGTTCGAAGATCGCGGCCAAGGCCGCCGCTGAAGCGGCGGGCATACCCGTGATCCCCGGCTATCACGTAGACGGCACCACCGATGCGGAATTGACCGCCGCAGCCGGACGCATCGGCGCCCCGCTTCTGATCAAGGCCAGCGCCGGCGGCGGCGGACGCGGCATGCGCCAGATCGACGACCTAGAGGACTTCGCCGACCAATTGATTTTAGCCCGCCAGGAGGCTGGTACCGCCTTCGGGGACGATGCTGTGCTTCTGGAACGCTATGTGCCCCGGGCCCGGCATGTGGAGGTTCAAATCCTTGGTGACGGGCGTAACAACACAGTGCACCTGTTTGAGCGCGACTGCTCGATCCAGCGGCACCACCAAAAGGTCATCGAGGAGGCGCCCGCCCCCAACCTACCCGACGACGTGCGCGCCGCCATGCTGGGCGCGGCGGTGAAATTGGCCCACGCTATCGGCTACGACAGCGCAGGCACGGTGGAGTTCATCTATGACGCCGCCACAGAGGAGTTCTACTTCCTGGAGATGAATACGCGCCTGCAGGTAGAGCATCCGGTAACGGAAATGGTGACCGGTATCGACATCGTGGGCTGGCAACTTCGTATTGCCGGCGGCGCAGCCCTGACGCTGGCGCAGGCGGATATCCGCTGTGACGGCTGGGCAATGGAGGCCCGTCTGGCCGCCGAGGATCCGGCGGCAAACTTCCGTCCCAAGACTGGTGAAATCACCGACCTTGCTTTCCCCGCGGGTGACAGCCTCCGCGTCGACAGCGGCATTGCCACGGGGGTCACGGTTGGACATTACTACGATTCCATGCTGGCCAAGGTGATCGCCTTCGGCCGCGACCGCGCCACGGCACGCCGGCGGCTCTGGCGCGCATTGGACGAAACGCGGCTCGGCGGTGTCGACTGCAACCTAGGATTTCTATGCAGCCTACTGGACCTTCCAGCGTTCTTGTCAGGCACCCATCATACGGGGCTGTTGAGGGATACCTGGCCAGAGGGTTGGCGGCGCCCACCGCTTACGGACGATGATCGCGCGTCAGCCGTCGTCGCCGCGTTGCTGGCAGCCCGAGACGGGGATCCCGCCGACGCGTCGCCATGGCAAAGCCTGGGCGCATGGCGGATGACCAAGCAGCTCGGCCGCCCGGGGATCGCGACGCGGTACCTGCGGGACGACAGCAACGCACTCACGGCCGCGACCGTTGTCGATGACGGCGCGCGGCTCACCATCCGCCTGAATGATACGTATACTCAGGTCTTCGACGCAGCAGATTGGTCGGATGGCGTCCTTGAGCACACCCACGCCGGTCAAACCGAGACGCGCACCATTTGGGTGCGCAATGGCTCGGTCACTCTCTGGCGGGACGGCAACATGCACCGCATCGAGGTGCTCGCGCCCGAGGATGCCCTGCTCGGCGCGCCCGTCGAGACCGCTAGCGATGATGCCGCCTTGACCGCTCCCATGCCTGGCCTAGTCACCGACGTGCGGGTGAGACCCGGCGACACGGTGACGGCCGGCGACACCGTCCTCGTCCTGGAAGCCATGAAACTTCTTCAGGATTTGAAATCTCCCCGTGATGCCACCGTTCTTGAGGTCCGACATCAAGCCGGCGACACGGTGGACGGCGGCGCCATTTTAGTCACCTTTGAAACCAGGGATCCTTGAGCCATGGACAACAGCATCTATTTCTCCCAAGAGCACGGAATGCTCCGCGACCAGATCTGCCGCTTCATCGCCGAGAAGGTCATCCCACATGGCGAACAATGGGAAGAAGACTGCCTGACGCCGCGCGCCGTGTTGCGCGAGATGGGAGACTTGGGCTTTTTCGGCATCCGCTATCCGGAAGTCCACGGCGGTTCTGGTCTGAATACGCTCGCGACCGTCGTCCTGGCAGAGGAACTGGGCCGGTCCACCTTCGGGGGCTTCGCGGTGACTGTCCTCGTGCACACAGACATGGCGTCGCCGCACCTGGTCAATGCCGGCAACGACGTCCAAATGGCTAAGTACATGCCCGGCATCATCGCGGGCGAAACCATCACCGCCGTGGCGGTAACAGAACCGGATGCGGGCTCCGACGTGGCCGGCATGAAGACCCGCGCCGTCCGGGACGGCGACGACTGGGTGCTGAACGGATCAAAGATGTTCATCACCAACGGCGTGCATGGTGATCTGTTTTTTGTTGCCGCTAAAACGGATCCAAACGCCAAGGGTTCGCGTGGGATCACTATGTTCATCGTGGAAAAGGATATGCCCGGCTTCAGGGTAGGCCGTGCACTCAAAAAGATGGGCTGGTTCTGCTCCGACACGGCTGAGTTGGTGTTCGACAACTGCCGGGTACCGGTGGAAAACGTCCTGGGTGAGGTCAATCACGGATTCTATGCGATCATGAAGAATTTCCAGAACGAACGCACGGTACTTGGCGCGCAGGCCATAGGCGAGGCCAGCAAGGCTATCGAGCTAACCTTGGATTACGTGAAGGTCCGCAAGGCCTTTGGCGGCGTCCTTTGGGATAAACAGGCCATCCGACAGCGGCTTTCCGAGCGCATGGCCCAAGTGGAAGCTGGCCGCCAGTTGGTCTATCACGCCGCGTGGCTGGACGCGCAGGGCATCGAGTGCACGAAGGAGGTCTCCATGGTGAAAGCCTATTGCGGGGAATTGGTGAACAAGGTCATGTACGACTGCCAGCAGTTCCACGGCGGCTTTGGTTACATCCGCGAGAGCGCAATTGAGCGCATGGTCCGCGACGCGCGCATTCACGCGGTGGGCGGCGGTGCCACGGAAGTGATGCTGGAAGAAGTGGCGAAACGGGCTTAAGGGCTCGAAGGAGGATCATCACATGACGGCACCCGTTTCGACTGAGGTCACCGACGACGGCATAGCTATCCTAACCTTGAACCGAGCGCCGGTTAACGCCCTGGTGCCCGCATTTCTAGGAGACATTGCTGCGGCCTTGGAT
>CAJWVP010000229.1 GCA_913048145.1 uncultured Rhodospirillaceae bacterium | reverse complement strand
AGAACAAAGCGGACCTGATCGCCGGTATTGACCTTGCCAAGTATGAAGATATCACCAACAACATCTTGATCGATTTGTCGCAACGTGAAGCCATGAACCAGGCGGCGCATTTTGCTCATATTCTGAAAGGTGAGTTAAAACAGCGGATCAGGCTGCTACGAAATACTCTTCGGTCTGCCGGATTTGCTGTGTTGAAAGCGCCGGACGTGCCGTCGGTCTTGTTGGAAGTTGGTTTTCTCTCCAACGTCCACGACGAGCGGGCCCTAAAGACGCCTGCGTATCGGAAGAAAATTGCCATGGGCGTCGCAAAAGCCGTGAACAGATATTTCCAACGGGTTGAACAGGCGGCGCAGCGCTAAGGTTTCCCGATCCGCCATACTTCCGACAGATTTCGGAGCTATCTGCCCTGTTCATGAGTTGATTTCGTCAGATCGCAAGAAAATGTGAGTTGTCAGAAAATTAGCCAAGGCGTAATGGAGAGTATATCGAAATCATGCTTCGAGCTATTTTGACCACGTTGGGATTGTTCGTTCTGGTGTCATTCGTTGGTGTCGGCGGTGTGCTGTTCGTCTTCTACAAATATGGCCAGGCGCTTCCCGATTACCGGCAGTTAGCGGATTACGAACCGCCGGTGATGACCCGGGTGCATGCTGGTGACGGCCGATTGCTGGCGGAATTTGCGATGGAGAAACGCGTCTTCATCCCCATTAAGGCCATGCCGAAACAACTGATCAATGCGTTCTTAGCGGCGGAGGACAAGAATTTCTACACGCACCCCGGCGTCGATTTCATGGGGATTGGCCGGGCCGTTTTGACCAACGTTAAGAATATTGGCTCGTCGCGCCGGTTGGTGGGAGCGTCAACCATCACCCAACAGGTGGCCAAGAACTTCTTGCTTACTAACGAAGTTTCCTGGACGCGAAAGATCAAGGAAGCGATATTGGCCTTTAGGATCGAACGAGCGATCCCGAAGGATCGCATCTTAGAGCTCTATATAAATGAGATTTATCTTGGGTTCGGGTCATATGGTGCCGGTGCGGCGGCCTTGAACTACTTCAACAAATCGCTGAATGAACTTCAGATCCATGAGGTTGCCTATCTGGCGGCCCTGCCGAAGGCGCCTAACAACTACAACCCGATCAAAAAACCGAAGGCCGCACATGACCGGCGCAATTGGGTGATCGGTCGCATGCTGGAAGAAGGCCTCATCTCGCTGGTTGAGGCGGAGAAGGCTAAGAAAGAGCCGCTGAAAATATTTAAGCGCGCGGCGACAGAGTATGTGAAGGCGGATTTCTTCGCCGAGGAAGTGCGCCGTGAACTCATGGCACGCTATGGCGAGGAACAACTCTACAAGGGCGGCTTGTCCGTCCGCACCACGATCGCGCCGCGCTTGCAAAAAGTTGCCGATTGGGCGCTACGTAAAGGATTGACCACCTATGACCGCCGCCACGGCTGGCGCGGTGCCTTCCATCGGATGAACGACAGCGTTCCCCTTGAGGGGCCGGCAGACTGGCGACGCGCCCTTGCCGGTCTGAAGCGCCCCAAGGGATTGTATGAGTGGTCATTGGCCGTCGTGTTGGGAACTGACAAACAGGCTGCCCACATTGGCGTGGAGGATGGCACCAAGGGACGCATCCCGTTGTCGGAATTGCGCTGGGCCCGCCCCTGGCTGAAAGGGCAGAAGCGCGGCGCCAAGGTGCGCCACCCCCATGACGTGCTACAGCGGGGCGAAGTGATCGCCGTGGAGCGGGTGGACAAAGATTCTGAAGGTACCACCTATCCCGCAGATGTCTTTGGACTTCGCCAAATCCCAAAAATCAATGGCGCCATTGTCGCTATGGACCCGCATACTGGCAGAGTTCTCGCCATGAGTGGCGGCTATTCTTTCGAGCGCAACCAGTTCAACCGGGTCACGCAGGCTCGCCGTCAGCCCGGATCTGCCTTCAAGCCCTTCGTCTATCTGGCGGCCATGGATGCCGGATACACCCCGTCCACCCTGATCCTGGATGCGCCGTTCGTTATCGACCAGGGGCCGGGCCTTCCGAAATGGCGCCCGGCGAACTATACGCAGAAATTCTACGGCCCCAGCACCATGCGTCTGGGGATCGAAAAATCGCGAAACCTGATGACGGTCCGTCTAGCGCAAACCATCGGCATGGACCGGATTGTCGACTACGCTAAGCGATTCGGAATCATTAACAACCTGCAACAAACCCTTGCCATGTCCCTGGGTGCCGGTGAAACCACACTTATGCGTCTGACGACGGCCTACGCCATGTTGGTGAATGGCGGCAAACGAATCGCCCCGACGCTGCTGGACCGGATCCAGGACCGCCACGGCCGGACCGTGTTTAGCCACGACCGACGGGCCTGCAAGGGGTGTCGACAAAAGGCTTGGTCCGGTGAGTTGCCGCCGCGCGTTCCAGACACGCGCAAGCAGGTCACCGATGCGGGAAGCGCCTATCAGGTGGTGGCCATGCTGAAAGGCGTGGTTGATCGCGGCACCGGCCGGCGCATTGCCAAGGTCGGCAAGCCATTGGCTGGAAAGACCGGCACCACCAATCAGGAACGCGATACCTGGTTCATCGGGTTCTCCCCCGATCTGGCCGTTGGCGTATTTGTCGGTTTCGATACGCCGATCCCGCTTGGGCGTCGGGAAACGGGCTCATCCGTGGCCGCGCCGGTATTTCGCGATTTCATGGGCGAGGCCTTGGAGGGCAAGCCGGCCATTCCCTTCCGAATTCCGCCCAATATCCGCCTGGTCCGCGTGAATGCAAGAACGGGACAGTTGGCGCAGGTAGGCGAACGGAACGTCATTCTTGAGGCGTTCAAGCCTGGATCCGTGCCGACTGGGGCCTCACAGGTCCTGGAAGGCCAAAGTTGGACGGCGGGTCAGGGCGCGGGGAGTGGGGCCTTGACCGGGACCGGCGGCCTTTATTGACAGCTTATCATGTCTTGCGGGTCAGGCGGCGTCGCCGTCCGGCTTCTTGAAGCCGTCGAAGTTCAAGGCAAAACCGCCGTCTTAGTGCCGGCCAACGCGGCCCTAGCGTGTCGCCAAAGATCCCGAAGCCACATTGATCTCATCACCGAGATCGAATCGCATGCGGGGTTCACCCTGCGGCAAGACGAATTTGATAACCTCGGCTACGTCGCCCGGTGACGCCGACGATACCTTGTCGTGTTTCATTTAGTGTTGGTATCGATTGCCGTCGACAAAAATGCCGGATTGCGGTCGCTTAATGGCATCGCAACCACGATCATCCGTGATAACCCAGGTATATGGCGGTACGGTAGCGCAAGAAAGACGCATTACTCGCGCCGAGACTTGCATTCTGGAATTTTCTACCGTCTTATTTGGGTACTTTTATTAACCGAAAAATAGACGAGCACGCCACAAAATATGCGCGCAGAAATCGAAACATTGGCCTCCGAGATCAAGCAGTCCGTCGAACTGCTGAGGAGGCATCTTTGACTATGATCAAGCCGCACTCCGTCTCGAGGAACTGAACGCCCTGGCAGAAGACCCGGACCTTTGGGGAGACCCTGATAAGGCCCAGAAGGTCATGCGCGAACGGACCCATATCGATGCCGGCCTGAAGGCTATCCAAGATATGGAGCGCGATCTCGTCGATAGCATCGAGCTTATCGAATTGGGTGAGATGGAGGACGACACCGACGTGGTCGCAGACGCTGAGGCCACCATCGAGGTGTTGCACGGCAAGGCGCAGCAAGCGGAACTTCAGACACTCCTCTCCGGTGAAGCCGATGCCAACGATTGCTACCTGGAGATCAATGCCGGCGCCGGCGGCACGGAGGCCCAAGATTGGGCCGAGATGCTAGGCCGTATGTATGTACGCTGGTGCGAGTCTAAGGGTTACAAGGTAGAATCGCTGGCCGAGAGCGCGGGCGAGGAAGCCGGTATCAAGTCCATGACCGTGAAGGTTGGAGGGCACAACGCCTACGGATGGCTGAAGACGGAGTCGGGGGTGCATCGCCTGGTTCGGATTTCACCCTATGATTCGTCCGCCCGTCGCCACACCAGCTTCGCGTCCGCCTGGGTCTATCCGGTGATCGATGACAACATCGATGTAGAAATTGAGGAAAAAGACGTCCGCGTGGATACATACCGTGCGTCTGGCGCCGGCGGTCAACACGTCAACAAAACGGACTCCGCAGTCCGTCTGACCCATGAACCCACCGGCATTGTCGTCCAGTGCCAGAACGATAGGTCCCAGCACAAGAACCGTGCGGCGGCGTGGAGTATGTTGAAGGCGCGCCTTTACGAAGCCGAATTGCGGCGCCGCGAAGCTGAAGCCCAGGCCGAGCACGAAGCGAAGACAGATATCGGTTGGGGGCACCAGATTCGTTCCTACGTCCTGCAGCCGTACCAGATGGTGAAAGATCTACGCACGGAAGTGGAGACGTCGAACACGCAAGGCGTTTTAGACGGCGATCTGGACGAATTCATGGCTGCCGCCTTGGCCCAACGGGTCCGCGGCGCGAGCCCCGCCGACGGATAGTTCACTCAGTTTGTCTTGTCAAAGTCTTGTGATGCGGTGCAAATTTTTGTTGAATCCCTTCAGAAATGTTCTCGCGAAATTTGAAATTCGACGGTGCACCGACGGCATTACCGAAGTCTCCAGATGCATGGCCGGTGCGAAAGGCCGAAAGACCACCCGCGTTTCACCAGCGCCTCCTGCGACATGGCGCAGTCGTACATGAAGTATGACATCGTTGGCGCGCGTAGCCCCGATGATTTGGTCGGGCCCATCGTTGTGTCTAACCGGGGTGCGCTCGTCGCGCAAATGGGCGCCGATGACAATTGATTCGCATGCGACCAGCCTCGACAATGCGACCCTGTGTTCTAGAACGGGAGGATGTTAATGTTGGATGGCGTTTTGGTGGTGACGGGTGGGGCTAGCGGGATCGGCCTGGCCTGCGCGAAGGCAATGGTGGCGGCACACGATCAGGTCGCCCTGATTGACGTAAACGAAGACGGATTGGCGGCTGCGGCCTCGCAGATTGACGAAGCCGGCGGCGCGGCGTCGACCTTCGTTGGT
>CAJWVP010000228.1 GCA_913048145.1 uncultured Rhodospirillaceae bacterium | reverse complement strand
GAATCTCGAATTCATTTCCCTGCACGTACAGAGGGGTGAAGAAGGGAATTGCGTTAATATGATCCCAGTGGGGATGCGAAATGAAAATGCGAGCGCGAATGCGGCTACGCTTCTCGGCCATCAAGGAGTCACCGAGATTCTTGATGCCGCTACCGCCGTCGAAAATGAAGAACTGTTCGCGAGGAAATTCCAGGGTGACGCAAGAGGTATTTCCACCATACTTGAGCGTTTGGTCGCCAGGCACAGGAAGCGTGCCACGCACTCCCCAGAATTTCATGTCGATATGGTCGTCCAAAATACGGTTTACCAGACTTGCAAATGTCTCCGTGTTAAGGGGTTTGCGGATGTAGCCATCGGCGCCAAACTCGAAGGCGCGCTTTTGGTCAAATTCATAGGCCTTCGCCGAAACCATGATAAAACGTATGCTGGCCAAGTCGGGGGTCTCGCGGATGCGTTTGCATAGGTTCAACCCATCGACCACAGGCATCATCATTTCGCAGATAACGCAGTCCGGCTTGGCATCGAGGATTTTGTCGAAGGCTGAGGCGGCATCGGTGGTTGAGACAACGGTGTGTCCGGAATCACTCAGCAACGCTGACATGACCTTTGCAGAGAGGCTGTCATCGTCGACGATGTAGATACGGGCGTTGTTCTGTTCTTCCATGTCTTGCCAGGATAAAGTCCAGTTTGGGTAAGGATATTAACGCTACATATTCGTATCCGAATAGGTTGCGCCACCTACAACCTTCATATCCTACAAAACATGACGTGGATGCTATTGAATTACAATAGCATTTGGCTATACAAAGTTAACCAATATGAATGCGCACAATATCCGTCTAACAAAAAAAGGGGCGATGCCGAGGAGGGTCCCCGACAATCGCCCCGAGTTTCCCAGGGAGGATCCCTATACTCTTTTGCTCACGAACATCCGCTTGTCGCTCCGCAGGTGTTGCATTTCATGCATGTCCCGTTACGGACCAGGGTGAAGTTTCCGCATTCGCCACACGGATCGCCCTCGTAACCCTTCATTCGGGCTTCGCGGGCTTGATCCATCTGGAGGTCTACCTTTTCCATAACTTCGGTCGAGATGGCTTGCATCGACTGTGAAATCTCTTCGCGCGGCGTTACTTGCGCACCCACAGCCTGCGGCAACGGCTCTGCAACTACTTCGGTTGCGACCGCCGCCTGAACGTTTCTGGATCCGGCCTTGGCACCATCGATCACCAGCAGCTTTCGGAGATAACCGCGGCTCGCAACCTTCTGAACTGCTTCCAGGGTATCGTCGGCGGAGGCTGGAAGATTTCCTTCTTTGGCACCCTGACCCATGGCGTCCGGCAGTAGGTCTTTTGGTTCAACATGCGCCAGGTCGTTTCTACCCAAGTAGGAAACAGCCAGTTCGCGGAAGATGTAATCCAGGATGGAGGTCGACATCTTGATGGTGTCGTTGCCGGTCACCGTGCCCGATGGGTCGAAGCGGGTGAAGGTGAAGGCCTCCACGAATTCCTCCAACGGAACGCCGTACTGGAGGCCGATGGAAATGGCGATGGCGAAGTTGTTCATCAACGAACGGAAGGCCGCGCCCTCCTTGTGCATATCGATAAAGATCTCCGACAGCCGACCGTCTTCGTACTCGCCGGTTCGCAAGTAGACCTTGTGTCCGCCGACGGTCGCCTTCTGGGTGTAGCCCTTGCGGCGGTGTGGCGGGCGAAGCCGCTCGGCGACGAACCGTTCGACGATGCGTTCCGCGACGATCTCCGCGCGGACTGTAGACGGTGACCCGGCGACCGCTTCTTCTAGGTCTTCGGCTAAGTCCTCTTCATCCACCAGAGCGGCGGAGAGCGGCTGGGACAATTTTGAGCCGTCACGGTATAGCGCGTTCGCTTTGATCCCGAGACGCCAGGACAGCATGTAGGCTTCCATGCAGTCCTCAACCGTCGCCGCGTTTGGCATGTTGATGGTTTTGGAAATGGCGCCTGAAATGAACGGCTGGGAGGCAGCCATCATGCGGATGTGGCTATCGACGGAGAGGAACCGTTTACCGATCCGCCCGCAAGGGTTGGCACAGTCGAACACAGGGAGGTGCTTATCTGCCATATTTGGTGCGCCCTCAAGGGTCATGGCGCCGCAAACATGCGTATTCGCAGCTTCGATTTCCGCCTTCGAAAACCCTAGCGCCTTCAACATGTCGAAGCTCACGTCCTCCAATTGGTCATCGGAGAAGCCAAGAGTTTCTTTGCAGAACGTTTCCCCCAAAGTCCACTTGTTAAACACAAACTTGATGTCGAAGGCCTCGCCAAGGACATTTTCTATCAGGGTGATGACATCGTCGTTAAAACCTTTGCTGGCAAGAGTTACATGATTGATGCCCGGCGCATCCTTCAAGGAACCGTGCCCGGTGGCGTAGCTGATCATTGTTTTGATCTCATCGTCGCCGTAGCCCATGTTGCGCAACGCGACTGGGACCATGCGGTTGATGATCTTGAAGTAGCCGCCGCCGGCAAGCTTTTTGAACTTCACTAAGGCGAAGTCAGGTTCGATGCCCGTGGTATCGCAGTCCATGACGAGACCGATGGTCCCAGTGGGCGCGATCACGGATACCTGTGCGTTGCGGTAGCCAAACGCTTCACCGCGGTCGAGCGCTAGATCCCAGGCACGCACCGCCGCCGTGGCCAAATCGGCATCCGGGTTCTCTTCGGCGTTCAACGGAACCGGTAGAACTGAGAGTTCTTCATAGCTGTCCACCGCACCACGCGCCGCACGGCGGTGGTTGCGCATGACTTTAAGCATGGGTTCGCGGTTTTCCTCGAAGCTCGAGAACGGCCCCAATTCTTCAGCCATTTCCGCCGACGTAGCATAGCACGTACCAGTCATGAGCGCCGAAATCGCACCGCAGATTGCGCGGCCTTCAACCGAGTCGTAGCCATAACCGGTCGCCATGAGATAGCCACCGATGTTGGCAAAGCCGAGGCCCAGCGTCCGGAACTTGTATGACAGTTCTGCGATCCGCGCCGACGGGAACTGCGCCATGAGCACGGCGATCTCCAACGTCATGGTCCACAGCCGAACGGCATACTCGAAACCTTCGACGTCAAAGGAATTGTCGTCCTGGCGGAACATGAACAGATTCAGGGACGCCAGGTTGCACGCCGTGTCGTCGAGGAACATGTATTCGGAACACGGGTTAGAGGCGTTGATCCGGTCCGTGCTAGAACAGGTGTGCCATTCGTTGATCGTTGTGTCGTACTGAATCCCCGGGTCGGCGCAGGCCCACGCGGAATACCCGATATCGTTCCACAAGTCCTTCGCCTTGACCGTTTTTGAAATTTCACCGTCTTTGCGGCGAAGCAGATCCCAATCCCCATCACTGAGGACCTTTTCCAGGAATTCGTTGGTAACCCGGATGGAGTTGTTGGAGTTTTGGCCCGACACGGTCAGATAGGCGCCGGAGTCCCAATCCGTGTTGTAGGTCGGGAATTCCATTTCCGTGTAACCCTGGCGGGCAAACTCGATGACCCGATGAATATAGTTTTCCGGGATAAGGGACTTGCGCGCGGCGATGACCGCCTTCTTCAGGCCCTTGTTTTTCTTGACATCGTAGCGGTCTTTGGCACCCACCGCGTCGTCATGGCAAGCCGACATGACCTCGTTCAAATGCTTCGAGATCATTCGTGAACCGGCGACCAGGGACGCCACTTTCTGCTCTTCCAACACCTTCCAATTGATGAAATCATCAATGTCCGGATGGTCGACATCGACAACCACCATCTTCGCCGCGCGCCGCGTCGTGCCGCCGGATTTAATGGCGCCGGCGGCGCGGTCACCAATCTTCAGGAAGCTCATCAGGCCCGAGGATTTACCGCCACCCGACAACGGCTCGCCGTCGCCGCGAATCTTTGAAAAGTTGGACCCGGTACCTGACCCATACTTAAATAGCCGCGCTTCGCGGGTCCACAGATCCATGATACCGCCATCGTTGACCAAGTCGTCTGAGACGCTTTGAATGAAGCAGGCGTGCGGTTGAGGGTGTTCATAGGCGGATTCAGAACGTACCAGGCTCCCCGTTTGGAAGTCCACGTAGTGATGTCCTTGAGCGGGGCCGTCGATTCCATAGGCCCAATGCAACCCCGTGTTGAACCATTGCGGCGAATTCGGGGCGGCGAACTGAGCGCACAACATATAACGCATTTCGTCAAAGAAGTGGTGGGCGTCTTCCTCACCGTCGAAGTAGCCGCCTTTCCAGCCCCAATATGTCCAGGTGCCAGCCAAGCGATCAAAAACCTGCTTTGCGCTGGTCTCGCCACCGAACCGGTCGTCTTCGGGAAGATCGGATAGGGCGTCGTCATCGGGTTCGCTGCGCCACAGCCAAGAAGGAACGTCGTTCTCCTCCACCTTCTTTAGGCGGGCCGGAACGCCGGCCTTCCGAAAATACTTCTGCGCCAAGACATCGCAGGCCACCTGCGACCAGGCCGTGGGAACTTCCATTTCCTCCAGATTAAAGACGACAGAGCCGTCTGGGTTCCGAATTTCACTGGAAGCCGTGCGAAATTCGAAAGCCGCGTAGGCAGATTTTGTTTGTTTCGTGAAATGTCGCGTTATCCGCATTGTGCCCCCACGGTAGGTCTCGGGTTATAGACTTGTTTTGGACCCTAACTCGGCGCCCCGGTTGCGACCTTCTTGAGCGAGTCATTCTTCTTTGCCCAACTCTGGCTTTTATTAGCCCCTGTCTCTCGGCTAGGGGATACCAGATATCGTGCGTGCCCAGGTGCAACAGCAACGGAATGTAGCGTATCGAATTTTGACCCGCAACAGTAAAATACCATATATAGAGGCCAATTTGGCATCAAAATACTTTATTTTGTGTAAATCGTTTGGATATGTGCATTAGCAGCGAATCGCTAGATTCTCTTGTCCGAATCGGAGCGATGCCAGGTAAATATGGAGGGTATTTGGACCCTCATATCTCGTTGGGATATGATTTCGGTAATATCAGGCCGAGCCAACTGCGCCATACCTAGATTGGCGCCAATCAATATATAGCCAGGTGCTGATCTTTCCTGGGAGGGGCGGTTGGGTGCTGGAC
>CAJWVP010000227.1 GCA_913048145.1 uncultured Rhodospirillaceae bacterium | reverse complement strand
TCGGACGCCGCGTGGACCAAGGAATGACACACCGAGCATCATGGCCAGCGCCACGATGATGAAAATGAGCTGACGCTTGGCGAAGTGGAAGGTATCGAGTTCCATCCGTTCCGCCACGGGCGGCGATGCGGCCATGGTGAGAATCGCGCCCGCGATCGCGATGGCGATCACGGCGGCCAGAAGCCACCGGTCCACGGTCCACCACCAGCGGCCCACAAGGCTCGTATCAGTCCGGGCGAGCGCGCTCATGTTTCGGTCTCCGTCATGCCTTCGGCGTCGGTCGTGCCGGGAAAAATACCGGGCTCCTCAAAGGGATCTAGATGCTGGCCGGGCAAGGCTTCCACCAGATTCTTGAAGACGTCGCCGCGCGCTTCGAAACTGGAAAACTGATCGAAGGACGCGCACGCCGGCGATAAGGCTACGACTGGCTGAGGCAGGCCATCTGCCCAAGCCTGTTCGTGGGCCGCGGCAACCGCGGCGTCTAGTTCGCCGGAAAGGGTGAACGGCACCTTGCCATCTAGGATCTGAGAAAAGGCCATCGCTGCATCGCCGATCAGGTAGGCGTGGCGGACCCGATCAAGATGCGGCAAACAGGCCGCAAGACCGCCCTCTTTTGGCCGGCCGCCGACGATCCAATATACATTGTCGAAACAAGCCAGCATCCGAGCCGCGGCCTCGTCATTGGTGGCCTTGCTGTCGTTCACGTAGGCCACACCATCGACAATGGCGACCGCTTCCTGGCGATGCACCAGCCCCGGATAGCTCTGCAGACACGCCATGATGGCATGGGGTGCGACGCCAGCGGTCTTCGCCGCCGCATAAGCCGCCGCCGCGTTCTGGCCGTTGTGCGTGCCCAGCAGGCTCGGGTTTTGGCGCAGATTACAGACGGGCATTTCTGTCCCGTCCATGTCATCGTAGAGAACGCAGTCGATGGCATAGACCCCACCGTGTACGCGTTCCCGCCCGGAAACGGGAATGACCACTTGTTCATCCGCGGCTTTCAATTTATCGCAGATCCCACGACAGATGTCGTCGTCGATGCCAATTACGGCGGCGCGCGGCTTGGTTTGGCGTTGAAAGATGATGCGCTTCGCGGCGATGTAGCCGTCCATGCCTCCGTGCCGGTCCAAGTGATCGGCACTGATATTCAGCAGGACCGCCACGTCGAACGTCACGGACGGCGCCAGTTCCAGCTGATAGGACGACATCTCCAGTACGTAAGTGCCTTCCGCCCCCAGGGGGTCGAGCGTGAGGACGGGAATACCCAAATTGCCTCCGACCTCCGCCTCGCGTCCGGCCACCTGCATGATGTGCCCCAGTAGCGCCGTGGTCGTGGATTTGCCGTTGGTGCCAGTGATGCCGATGTAATTGCACCACCTCTGGGTCCGAACCAGAAGCTCGATATCGCCGATAACCTCGCAGTTCGCCGCTCGGGCGTCGGCAACTATAGGATGGACTTCCGGGTGATCCAGCGGCACGCCCGGACTGACCACCAGGGTGGTCATCTCTCGCCAGTCGCAGGTATGGAGATCGTTCAAGCTGACACCTTCGGCCTCGGCAGCGTCGCGGGCGCCCTCATCGTCGTCCCAAGCCCAGACCTCGGCATTGCTCTCTTGCAGCGCCAGGGCCGTGGCGATGCCGGACCGGCCAAGGCCAAACACCGCGACGGGAAATCCTGCGAAGGGAAAGACGTCAATCATGATCCTCCTACCGCAGCTTTAGGGTCGAAAGACCCGCCAGAGCCAGGATCGTTGCGATGATCCAGAAGCGGATCACGATGGTGCTCTCCGCCCAGCCCTTCTTTTCGAAATGATGATGCAGGGGCGCCATCGCGAACACGCGTTTGCCCGTCAGCTTGAAGGACACCACCTGAACGATGACCGAAACGGTCTCCAGTACGAACAAACCGCCGACGATGGCCAACACTAGTTCGTGTTTAGTAATCACGCTGATGACGCCCAGCGCGCCACCCAACGCCAGGGATCCTGTGTCGCCCATGAACACCTTCGCCGGCGGGGCGTTGAACCATAGAAACCCCAACCCCGCCCCCACCAGAGATCCGCAGAATACGGCCAACTCGCCGGCTCCGGTCACGTGGTGGATTTGCAGGTAGTTAGCGAAAATGCTGTGGCCGCTCAGATAGGCGATCAGGGCGAACACGCCAGCGGCGATCATCACCGGCACGATGGCCAGGCCGTCCAGGCCGTCCGTCAGATTGACCGCGTTCGACGCCCCCACCATGACTAGCACCGCCAAGATAATGAACATCCATCCCAGGTCCAAAAGCAGGTTCTTGACGAATGGGATCGCCAATGAAGTCGCCAGATCAGGCGGCAGGTGGCGCATAATCCAGAAGGTGGCGACCGCGGCGATGACCACTTGGAGAAGAAATTTCAACTTGCTCGAAAGGCCACGGCTATCGCGTTTAGAGACCTTCAGATAGTCGTCCAGGAACCCGATCATGCCAAAGGCTAAGGTGACGCCCAGCCCCGCCCAAACAAAGCCATTGCTCAAATCCGACCACAGCAGTGTCGCGCTGGAGAGCGCAATGAGGATCAGGATGCCGCCCATCGTTGGCGTGCCCTTCTTCGTCAGCAGATGACTTTCGGGCCCATCGTCGCGGATTGGCTGGCCGCCTTGCTGGCGGGACTTCAACAACTCGATGAGCACCGGCCCAAACAGGAAGCTGACAATCAACGCCGTGATCACTGCACCGCCGGTGCGGAAGGTCAGATAGCGAAACACGTTGAGAGCGCCGAAATCGTCCGCCAAGGGGACCAGGATATGGAACAACACGCCGCCTACTCCCCGTTGACCACTTTAGAAACCACGCCACCATCCAGCGCTTCCAAGGCGTCGACAATGACTGCCATACGACTGCCCAGCGAACCTTTCACCATAGCCACGTCGCCGTCACCAACGGCCGCCATGACAAGAGGCACCAGCTCCGTGGCGGTGGCCGCGTGGCCGCCGCGCATGGTCGCCGGCAATTGATCCCAGAGCGCCGCCATGTGCGTCCCGGCGGCGAATACCAGATCGATGCCGCCCCCTGTCAACGTCTGAACGAGCCTCGCGTGCAGTTCGTCAGACCGCGCGCCCAGTTCGAGCATGTCGCCCATGACTGCGATGCGGCGACCGTCCCGCGCCGGCGTCGTCGTTGCCAGCAGGCCGATGGCCGCTTCCATTGAGACGGGGCTGGCGTTGTAGCTCTCATCAATCATCACGAAGGCGCCGTCTTGCCAGGAAATTTCCTGGCGCTGGCCGCGGCCCTTCAGAGCCCGGATATCACCAAGCGCGGCAGCGGCCGCATGCACGTCCGCGCCGATGGCGTCGACGGCCGCAAGAACCGCTAGGGAGTTGATCACCAAATGCCTGCCGGGGGCGCTGATGGCGTAACGTACGCGCTGGCCCACGATCTTCGCCTCCACGGTGCTGGCGGTCTCCGCCAGGTCGCAACTCACCAATCGGGCCTTGGTCTCTTCACCCTCACCGAAATCGATGATCCGTTGGACACCTTGACGGCGGGCGTGATCTTTCAACCGATCGAACAGAGAATGATCCCGGAAGAGGATGGCGGCGCCGTTGGCATCCAGACCATCGAAGATTTCCGCTTTGGCATCCGCGATCTGTTCAAGGCTGTCAAAGAACTCGGCATGGACCTCCGCGACGGTGGTAATGATGGCGGCGTGGGGCCGCGCCATAACGCTCAGGGGCGAGATTTCGCCCGGCGCACTCATGCCCATTTCGAAGACGCCGAATTCCGCGTCGATAGGTAACCGCGCCAGACTAAGCGGCAAGCCCCAATGATTGTTGAGGTTGCCCTCCGTGGCATAGGTCCGCCCCTGGGCCGACAGGGCCAGGCGCAGGGCGTCCTTGGTCCCAGTCTTACCGACGCTGCCAGTCACCCCGATAATCCGCGCGCTCGTGCGAGCCCGCGCCAACCTCGCCAAGTCCTGAAGGCCAGAAATAGTGTCATTCACGGCCAAGACCGGTATATCCATACCCAGGCCATCAGCCTTGGCGGCAACGGCCATGATGGCGGCAGCGCCAGCTTCGACTGCTTGGGCCGCGAAATCAAGGCCGTCGAAATTTGGCCCGCTCAGGGCGATAAATAGATCACCCGGTGCAATCGTTCGCGTATCGATAGATACGCCCGTTGCCGACCATGGCGCCGACGAAGATCCTAGGAGCGCTGTATCCCGGTCAGTCCACAGGATGGGAGTGCGGACCGCTGTCATGCGTTCATCTCCTGAACAATCTGACGCACCACGTTGACATCATCGAAGGGGATAATAGTGTTGCCGACTATCTGGCCGGGCTCATGGCCCTTGCCGGCGACGACCAGGATATCCCCCGGCTGCAGCGCCTTGACGCCCGCTGTGATAGCTTCGGCCCGGTCCCCGATCTCCAACGCGTCCGGACAGCCGACGCGCACGGCCTTGCGGATTTCGGCCGGATCTTCGGTACGCGGGTTGTCATCGGTGAGAATGACGTGCTCCGCAACAGCGGCAGCATAGCGTCCCATCTCCACCCGTTTGCCTGGGTCACGGTCACCGCCACAGCCGAACACCACGTGCAGTTCACCGGCCAAATGCGGCCGCAACGTTTCCAATACGCTCTTCAGGGCGTCCGGCGTATGGGCGTAATCGACGTAGATCGCCGCGCCGTTCGGGTGCCGCGCTACCAGTTCGATCCGACCGCGTACCCCTTCAAGTTCCGCCATAGCGCCAACGGCCGTTTGTTCCGAAACGCCGGTCGCCACGGCCAGCCCAAGAGCCGCCAACGCATTTGCCGTCTGAAACGCGCCAAGCAGCGGTAATCGAACGTCATGGCGATCACCAAAGATGTCGACCGCAAGGGTCTGACCCGTGCCGTCCGCGACGACGTCCACCAAGACTAGATCGGTAGCATCGCGGCCATAATCGATCACGCGAAGCCCACGGCCGGTGGCGATGGAGCGCAATCCATCGGCCTCGGGGATGTCGGCATTGATTACTACGACGCCGCCATCCACGACGATCTCCGCGAACAGCCGAGATTTCGCCGCCAGGTAAGCGGTTTCGTCGCCATGATAGTCCAGATGGTCGCG
>CAJWVP010000226.1 GCA_913048145.1 uncultured Rhodospirillaceae bacterium | reverse complement strand
AGGTGGGCTATGTGAACAAGCTCACGCCGGCCGATGAGGTTCTTTCGGCGGCGACGGCGTATGCCGAGGGTATCGCCGCTCAAGCCCCCTTACCGTCGCGCATGCTGAAGCGTTTCACCAACGAAGCCCTGCCCAAGGGGCCGACCGAAAAAGCGGGCATCGCCCGCGTCCAGGTGGAGGCGATCAATACTAGCGCCGATGGCGAAGAGGGTATTACTGCGTTCATGGAGAAACGCTCCCCGGTATTTAAAGGCGATTGATGGCGCGATTTATCTGAGCTGAGCGCCATGGTCTCCAGGATGTATTTAGTTTGAAATCGGCCCTCCGCGTAATCCGCCGATGCACTGTGTTGCCGCAGCCGTCTGTATTGCCTGTTAAATGCGCCGGGGTATGATGTCGGCATGAGGTGCCCATGATCGAGACTGAGTTTGCCAACCTGACAGAGATGGCTGTCGACGATGAAGCGTTTCCTCGCGGACTGATCGTGAGCGTCCAGCACAGCCCTTGGAACGATATGGTTATGGGAACGGTCAGAGGCATCGACGCCATGGCCAAGTGGGAGGCCGACGATTGGACCGTCGAACTGGTCATCAGCAACATCGAGATGCCGGAAATAAACGGCTTCGACTTTGTTCGCAGCGCACGTATCCACACGACCAACGGCTTCGCGGACAAGTCGCCCGAAGAGGAAAACCTGAAGGACCACATACACCGCGCCGTGAGTGGTGCGTAGGGGATCGGCCGTGGGTTTGTCGCCATGAACTGGGCCTTCGCCGCCGTCGAGCGGGTCACCGGCGTCGACCGGGCTGGCCAATTGACTGCCTACCTGGTGGCAGTGGGCCATGGTGGCACGCACTGGCTGATGGCCACCATGTACATCCTGTTGCCGTTTGTACGCCAAGACCTAGGCCTTTCGTACGCCGAGATCGGCGCGGTGATCACTGCGATGAACGTGGCCGCTTTCGCCACCAATATTGGTGCCGGCCCCTTGGTCGACATGACCGCGCGGCGGGCGATCCTTTTGGCTGTAGCCCTGGCCGGATGCGCCGTGGCGTTGCTGAGCATTGGCCTGGTGCCGTCGCTGTTGGGCCTGACGGTGGGAGTCATGATCATCGGCGGTGCCAACAACTTCTGGCATCCCGCCGCATTTTCCTATCTTGCCAAGCGGTTGCCGGATAACCGAGGCTTTGCGCTGTCGATCCACGGACTCGGTGCCAACACGGGTGATGCGCTGGGACCATTGGCGGCTGGGAGCTTGATGGTCTGGGTCAGTTGGCAGGCCGTGGCCGTGGCCAACGCGCTGCCCATGTTCGCGCTGGCTTTGTTGATCTTGGTCCTCATGTCTCGCCACGAGAAACGCACGGAGACAGCGGCCGCGCCGGCGCTCGATCTACACGCCTACTTCCGCGGTATGGCCGCCATGGTCAAGCAGCGTGCCGTACTCATGCTGTGTCTCATGGCTGGGCTCCGGACCATGACCCAAAACGGCATTCTCATTTTCCTGCCCATGTATTTGGCCGACGTCATGGGTTTCCAGGGCGTGATGCTGGGCCTGGCGATGTCCAGCATGCAGATCGCCGGCATCATTTCCGGGCCAGTCGCAGGCACCTGGTCGGACAAGATCGGACGACGATCGATTGTCCTCGGTGGCTTGACGGTATCCACTGTGGTCATTATTGCCTTGACGGTCGTCCGTCATGAGGCAGCGTTCGTCGGAGGCGTAGCTATGTTGGGCTTCCTGCTCTACGCGGTTCGGCCCGTGGTCCATAGCTGGATGATGGATCTGACCCCGCCCGGCATGAACGGCAGCGCCACCAGCCTCATGTTTGGCACCCAAGGTGCATTCAAGATGGGCCTGCCTGTCCTCGGCGGCTTTATCGCTGACACCTGGGGGTTACCAGCGGTGTTTTACCTGCTGGCGGCGACCATGTTGGCTGCCAACGTTGCCGCCGTCACCTTACCGCGCCACCAATCCACCTCCACCGCCTAACCAACGCGAGCGTTGTAAGGAGCCCTCACGTGTGGTTGACAAAATATCAGCCACTTGGCCCGGAAAACGCCTGAATTCGTGGTTTCTGGGTGATGATGTTCATCAGATTGCGACTTCATCTTCACAACAAAAAACATAGTGTATTCGGATCAGCGGACGATCGGACCAGCCTAGACTACGGAAAACGAGAATTGAATATACTTTTGATTTTAAGGCCGACCATCAATATCTCAATTATCGAAATGCTGGGGCGTTGTCAGGCATTTCCTTTCCGCCTAGACGAGAAGATACCAATAAACAATCACGATGGATCTAACATGAACGTTCAAGAGGCGATACTTTCGCGGAAATCCGTCCGCGCCTTCACTGATGAGCCCGTGCCCTTCGAGACAATTCGGAAGATCATGGAAGTATCTCAGCGCTCGCCAAGTGGGACCAACACCCAGCCCTGGCACGCCTATGTCTGCACGGGCACGGTCAAGGACGCGATCACTCGCGACGTACTAGAACTGGTGGAACAGGGGAACGCTAGGAAGTATTCCGACTACGACTATTATCCAAACGATTGGAAGCCTGTGCACCGGGACCGCAGACGCGGCGTCGGTTGGTCCTTGTACGGCCTGCTTGGCATCGAGAAGGGCGACCGCGAGGCCTCGGCGCGGCAAGGCAAGCGCAACTTCAAGTTCTTTGACGCCCCCGTCGGCCTGTTCTTTACCACGGACGCTTACTTGGGCAAGGGCAGCTGGTTTGATGCGGGCATGTACGTCCAGACGGTGATGCTGGAGGCCCGCCAGTTTGGGCTCCACACTTGCCCCCAAGCAGCCTGGATTCCCTACCAGGAACCCATCTTCAAGCACCTCGGCATCCCCGACGACCAGGTCTTGCTTACCGGCATGGCCATAGGCTATATCGACGACACGAAGATCGAGAATACATTGGTAAGTGAGAGGGAGGAGGTCGAGAATGTTGTCAAGTACGCCGGTTTCGATTAGGGACTTCGGCCACCTTTTTCTTTGAGGCTTTCGACCGACGCAATCCCCACCTTTCCCGTCAGCCGGGGCAATGGTGCGGCGTCGATTGTTCAGATCGGGTTGTCCGTCACCTGGATATGGGCCGCGGCGAAGAGCAGGCCTTTTAGAACTGCGCGTCGATGGCCTGCATCTAGAGGCCCAGCAAGCCCTTGGCATTACGGCAGAGGATCATCTCGCGCTCTGCATCTGAGATACCTTGATGTTCCATCACCACGTCGACGGCCGCTGATATGACATGTCGAAGCAGTAGTCGCTGCCCAACATCACCCGTTCGTGGAAATCATAATAGGTATTGTGCAAGGGCGGCGTGTCACCGCCCCAGGAGGTAATGATCTGTCCGTCCGCATGATCTCACGAACAGATGACGGGCGAATTCCCATCCAGTTCCGAGAGAATGCGAAGATAGCTCTCCCGGCAGAAGTGGGCGTGGATGTCGAATGTTTGAATGCCGCCAGCGAGTGTGCTCATGGATTTGGCCTCTCAGGTTGGCGTTGTGTCCGGGTGCAAGCCCATCATTCGAATCGCCGCGGTGGTCAGCGGGCTCGTTGGATTGGCGACTTCCTGAGCCATGTCGAAATGATTGTTGCCATCATAGAAAAAGAGTTGGCAGTCATCGCCCCGCGCCTGGAGCGTTTCGGCGAATTCGCGGCTGTGGCGTTGGAACTCGACTTGTTCCCGGCCGCCATAGGCCATGATCATCGGTGGCATACTGTCTGGTAGGTTCCGCAATGCCGAGTTCCGTTCTACTGCTGCGTCGTCCAGGTGTAGGTAGATGTTGCGCGAACTGAGGCGCACTGGTTCCAGATCGTACATGCCGCTGACGGCAATCGCTCCTTTGATCACATCGGCTGGTAGGCCCCAGTCGGCGGCCCAGTCGGTGACCGCAAGCAATCCTACTACGTGCGCGCCGGACGAATGGCCAGCAATATATAGCCGACCGGGATCAGCGCCGAAATCGAGGGCGTGGTCGTAGACCCATTTCACCGTGGCGCGGTTCTGCCGGACCAGTTCGTCGAGACTGACCTGGGGCGCGAGAGCGAAGTTCACGGATACGAACGCCGCGCCTGCGTCGACGAAAACTGGCGCCTGGTAGCTGTTTTCGTCCTTGCTCCACCGGGTCCAGGCGCCGCCGTGCACATAAACAACGACAGGCGTGTTGTCGCCGGCGGGGAATATGTCGAGGGTTTCGTCCGGCGAAGGGCCATAGGCGACGTTGAGCCGGCAATTCAGGCGGGCACGCACCCTGACGCTGTCGCGCCGGTTTCGAGCAATGTAATCGTTCGCCTCTGGCACCAGAACGCGCTGGTCGTACTGCCGATCCAACGCCTCCTGGTCGTAGTCCAGCCAGACCTTCTGCCTGCTGTTCCGACCGTTCATGGAGCTTTCCTCGTGCAAACCCGCCGAAAACATACGTTGGCATGCGGAGCTTGTCACTTGTTCCATTTGGGTGTGCCGCGCATCATGCAGGTCTGGCAACAAGGCGCTAACAAAAAAGGGGTGGTAGGCGATGGTTGGCATTTCACTGCAGGTAAACGGTGAAACCCACGGGATTGATGTCGACCCGGCAACACCGCTTTTATTAGTGCTGCGTAATTATCTCGGCCTGACTGGCGCGAAGCTTGGCTGCGGGCTCGAACAGTGTGGTGCCTGTGCCGTCCTGGTCGATGGGCAGTCGACGTTGAGTTGCTCGGCGGCCGTAAGCGACTTCCAGGGTAAGGCGATCGCCACGGTCGAGGGCCTAACCCGTGGGAATCAACTGAGCCGGGTGCAGCAGGCCTTCGTCGACGCCGGCGCTGCACAGTGCGGGTATTGTATTCCGGGGTTTGTCGTGGCCGTTACGGGGATGCTAGACATTGACCCGAAACCGAATGCGGAAGCCATTCAAGAGGCGCTGTCGTCACATCTCTGCCGCTGCGGTTCGCACGGTCGCATCAAGGCCGCTATCGACAGCCTCGTTGGCTCGGTGGGTTCGTCATGAGCAATCCAAGCCTCATCAACAGCCCCGACCTGGACAGCTGGATCACACTTAACGCTGACGGCACGGTGCACGTGCGCTCGGGCAAGGTAGAC
>CAJWVP010000225.1 GCA_913048145.1 uncultured Rhodospirillaceae bacterium | reverse complement strand
GCGCCCTTTGAGGAGATCAATCGCAACGGTCCCACGCCCTTGCTTCTGCTCTGCGACCACGCCAGTCGCCGGGTACCGTTGGCACTGGGTGACCTCGGTCTTAAGGCCTCCAGCTTTGATCGTCACATCGCTTACGACATCGGCGCAGAATCGGTCTCACAACGTCTTTCCAGATCCCTGGATGCACCTTTGGTGGCGGCCGGGTTCTCGCGCTTGGTCATAGATTTGAATCGACCCGCTGGTCATCAGGAATCTATTGTCGAGGAGATCGACGCGACGCCCATTCCCGCCAACCAGGACTTGAACGAGACGGCGAAACGCCAACGCATCACGGAACTGTTCAAACCCTACCACGATGCTGTTGACGGGGCCCTAGCAAGGCTTTGGGAGCGCGGCACACCGCCGGCAATTTTCTCCGTTCACAGCTTTTCCCCCGATTATGGCGACACGCCACGACCGTGGGACATCGGCGTCCTATGGAACCGCGATCCGCGGATCGCCGTGCCCCTGATGGACATGCTCAAGGCCCACGGCCTCAACGTGGGCGACAACGAGCCCTACTCCGGCCAGCAACTGGCCTACACCATCGATGTCCACGGCGGCGCGACAGGCTTGGCGAATTGCGTCATCGAGATCAACCAGGACCAGGTCCGCGATGCGGCCGGCATCGACCGCTGGGCGACTATCTTGGAAGACATCATGCCTGAGATTTTGAAGGTTCAAGGCCTCCACCGGGTGGAACGGTTCTAATACTATACGACCCGCCGCCCTTCACCGTCGGCATCAAGAAGAAATACCTCCTAGTCGATGTCGAAACGCGGGAGGGAGAGGCAGGCGAAAAATCGACCAACTGGTAACCTACGGGCGTTCACAACGCCTTGCAGAACCGTGAAGCGCTCCGTATGTTGCCCCGACTAAATAACAAACCTAGACCAACACATTAAGAGAGGCTTTCAATGGCGGACGTAGGCGGTGTGGCAGGTGATCGTTTGAGAACAATCATCGAACGGATCGAGCGTTTAGAAGAAGAAAAGAAGGCCCTTTCCGACGATGTGCGTGAAGTCTTCTCGGAAGCCAAGGGCGCCGGCTTTGACGTCAAGGTCATCCGCCAGGTGGTTCGCCTCCGCAAGATGGACGCCACGGATCGCAGTGAGATGGAACAGGTCTTGGACGTTTACAAGCGCGCACTGGGCATGGAATAGCCTGCCTAGGCGTGCCGAAAGGCACGCACGGCGTAGTCGCGCAGACCCGCAACACAATCGTTGATGGAAGTGCCCCCCGTATCCAGGCTCAGGGCCGGGCTCTCCGGCCGTTCGTAGGGTGAGGAAATTCCCGTGAAGTCAGCAATTATCCCAGCCCGCGCCTTCTTGTAGAGCCCCTTCGGATCACGCAGCTCGCAAACCTCTAGGTGCGCATCGACAAAAATCTCGTGAAACTTCTTGCCCAGGGTCTGGCGGGCAAGTTCACGATCGGCTCGAAAAGGTGAAATGAACGCCGTAATGACAACCGTGCCTGCGTCGGCGAACGCAACCGCCATCTCGATAACACGCCTAATGTTCTCCTGACGATCCCTATCAGAGAACCCAAGATCGCGGTTCAACCCGTGGCGAAGGTTGTCCCCATCAAGGACAAACACCTGAAAACCCTCGGCGAACAGGGCCTGTTCAAGACCGATGGCCAACGTCGACTTTCCAGATCCAGATAGGCCCGTAAACCAGAGGACCCCGCCCTGGTGGCCATGCCGACAAGCACGCGCGCCTGGGCTCACCGTAGAACTCAGGGCGTGGTCGTCATCGGCCGAGTAAGGCATGGCGGTCGGAGTATCGTGTGGCGTGTTCAAGGCGCGGTTACTTCTAAGGGTTGAAACGAACTTTTACATAGGAACCGGGGGCGTCTTCAAGGGGCTTGTGCCTGGCGTTGCCCGGTTTGCGGGCCTTGATCTGGGAGCCCGCATGTGTTTCACCCATTTCTGCCAATCTGGCCACCAGGACCCGTCTGTCTGTTTCGCGTCTAAGAACTAGGCATCGGGATCTGCCGGGTTTTGGCAGCTGTCCAGAAGCAATACTTCCCCGCAGCGGGTGGATTGATCACACCCGCTATATGCCCAGACGCGGACGGCACGAGGCGCACTGGCCCCTTGTAAATTTGGGTCGCCGCATAAGTAGATTTCCAGGGTGCGATATGATCGTTCTTCGTCGAGATGATGCAAACAGGTACCGTGATCTTCGTGAGGTCGATGGGCGTGCCGTCGAGTATGTATGATACCCCCTGGCTCGATCAGTTGGTTTTTCAGATATATTTCGCGTAGATAGAGCGAATGCATCATCGCAGGAATCCCCGTTGAATCAGCTTTCCAATGCAATAGGTCGAAGGCCATGGGCTGGCGGCCCATGAGGTAGTTGTTGATAACGGAGGACCAGATTAGTTCGTTATCGCGAATCATAATGAAGACCTGGGACATGTGATCCCCGTCCAGGTAGCCCCTCTCCGCCATATGTTCTTCCAGGCGGTCCAGTTGTTCTTCATCGATGAAAACACCAAGTTCACTCTGCTCGGCAAAGTCCACCATGGTGGCGAAAAACACCATACGTTCGGCCATCTCCTCAGCCGGTTCAAATGGGTCGAAATCACTCATGGTCGCCCCCTTGGTCAAAGCCTGGCTGCAACACCCGTTAAGGATAGACCGGGCCCAAACAATTGGGAAGCGATCACCATACCGTTACTCGCGTCCGAGCACTGTTTGGTATACTCCCGCGATGGGAATGACCGTCTGTATCGTATCGGCCTGGTGCGTAAGGTGGTTCGGGCTATCAGTTGCGATAAGCTCCTACTAGTCTCGGTGTTCAGCGCCATCGGTTTAGACAAAGCTATCGCCTACGTGGATATGATCGTTCTACCTTTGCTGGTGATCCAAGGAGGCACGTTTAATGGCGGCGCTCACGTCAAAATCCATCGATCGAATGCGGGTTCCGCGCTAAACTGGAACTTGCGACCGCACCCGTAAGCCCATAACAGCCGTCCTCGATGGTGAACCTTAGACCATGACCTACCAGAGCCCCGTCCAGGCCAACGACTTTCATCCCGACACCCAAGCCTATTTCGCCGGCGCCTGCGTGGCGGTCACCGGCGGTAGCGGATTTGTCGGCTCCCACGTGGTCGAGCAATTGCTGGCGCTGGGAGCGCGGGTCATCGTTCCGAGCCGGCAGGCGCCGTCGCCGCCGTTCTTGGCCCATCTGAGCGATCGCATTGATGTTCGCCCGTGCGACTTCCAGCACCGTTCCCATGCCAAACCCAGCATTGATGGGGCCGATGTGGTCATGAACTTAGCGGCCAGTGTTGCCGGAATCGAATACAATGCCACGCATCCGGAAACGGTCTTTCGCGACAACATGCGCACCTTCCTCAATGTCATGGAAGCCGCCCTACAGGTTCAGGCAAGGCGTTTCCTGGTGGTCAGCTCGGCGTGCATCTATCCACGCCATTGCCTCGTCCCAACCCCGGAAACGGAAGGCTTCGCGGACAGCCCGGAACCGACAAATGCTGGCTATGGCTGGGCGAAGCGGATGGAGGAATATGTAGCCGCTGCGGCCGTCAAAGAACACGGATTGGAGGTCGCCATTGCACGGCCTTACAACGCCTACGGTCCGCGCGACAACTTCAATCCCGTAAGCTCTCATGTTCTGCCGGCGCTCATCTTAAAAGCTGATGAAACGACCGATGGCACGCTTCCTGTCTGGGGCGACGGCACACCCACGCGGTCGTTCCTCTATGTGGATGATTTCGCCCGTGGCCTGATCGAAGTCACCGCCCGCTACGCGGCCGCAGATCCCATCAATATTGGCGCCTCAGAGGAAGTCAGCATCGGCACCGTCGCCGCCATGGTGGCCGAAATTGTGGGCCGCCGACGGGGCACGGCGATCACCCCCACCTTTATGCCCACGTCCCTAACGGGACAACCGCGTCGAGATTGCGATACCACAAAGCTGGTATCTGCGTTAGGGTTTCAGCCGAATGTCGGGCTGCGCGAGGGTCTTGAAAGATCCGTTTCCTGGTTCTTGGAGAACCGTGAGCTGGCCTTGATCGCACACCATCAATGATCGACCTGCCATGACGACCTCCAAGGCCACCTCGCTGCAACCTTTCCTTTAGCACCTCCTTCCCCTCAAGAACGGCGTCATGAGCTCCTCGCACGCGCCGGCCTGCTTGGAGGCTGGCAAACCTCAGGAACGCTGTAAGCGCTACAACGAAGAGAAGGGCAAGGGCGGCTTGGTGCTGTCCATGTTTGGCGGCGCGTCCCACGTCGCAGCATATCCACCATCCGTGCTCTGACAAATCTATCTCGACAGTGAAGATGTTACCGAGTATTTCCACGACCTTACCGAGACCATGCACCCGCAAGGGTGCGCCCTCATGTGCCGCCTGAACCACATGGATCAGCGAACGGCTGGTAATTTTCGGTGATCGCACCGAGCCGGGTCCACAAGTCGGCACGTCGCGACTTTCCGAGCGAAATCGCAGTCGATGACATCACGCGTGGACACCCTTAGTTCAGGCACGCTATCTTTTTCACTCATGGAGTGAGAGAGATCATGTCAACTGGGACCATCACCACCCATCCCATTGCCGGCGCCTTGGGCGCCGAAGTAAGCGGCATCGATTTGGCCGCGCCCCTCTCCAACTCCAAGACTGAAGCCGTCCGCCAAGCCCTTTGGGACCACAAAGTGATTTTCTTCCGGGATCAGAACCTCAGCCCCGAGGATCATCTCCGCGTCGCCAGCATCTTCGGCGACATCTACCGCGTGCCGTTCGTGAAGGCGCGGAACGACTTCCCCGACATCATCGACATCGTCAAGGAGCCCGAGGACGGCAACAAATACAATTTCGGCGGCGTATGGCATTCGGACGCCACGTTCGACGAATGTCCGCCCATGGGTTCGGTCCTTTACTGCCTGGAATCGCCACCGCACGGCGGCGACACACTATTCGTCAATATGGAAGCTGCCTACGCCTGCCTGTCGGACGTCATGAAGGCTATGCTGGACGGGATGGTCGCCCTGCACAGTGCGGAACGAAACTACGGGTCCGACGGCTACTTCACGGACGATGACCAGCAAAGCGTTTCCATGAACATTGAACCGTCGGCGGA
>CAJWVP010000224.1 GCA_913048145.1 uncultured Rhodospirillaceae bacterium | reverse complement strand
GCGCCGAAATGTGGTCGACGAACAAGATGCCTTCGAGGTGGTCCATTTCGTGTTGAATACAGGTCGCCAGGATGCCGTCAGCATCCATCTCCAGAACCTTATTGTTCTCATCTAGATAACGGAGAGTGATACTCTCCGGACGGACCACGTCAGCATAGTGCTCCGGCAGGGATAGGCATCCTTCCTCATGGGCGTTGTCATCGGAAGAAACGGCGATGATTTGCGGATTGGCCATCTGGATCGGGGCGGGACCATCATCCTGACGGGCGCAATCGACAACGATGACGCTGCGCGTATCGCCGACCTGCGGGGCGGCGAGTCCGATGCCGTTCGCCGCGTACATGGTTTCCAACATGTCGTCCATGAGGGCGCGCACGGCATCGTCGACATGATCGACGGGCTTGGTTTTGATCTTCAGGCGCGGATCAGGCGCAATTATGATGGGCATCAGGGCCATGCGGCAAGGGGCTCGATTCCGTTAACTCTTGGACCTGGACATAGGCGCTGAGAGGCTAGACGTCAAGATAAGCGGGCCTTATCGCGGGCCGACCGATGCACTTAGGCTGAACAGAAACGGGGACATGCGGCAAACTAATGGCGAGACTATGTGGACCTGGCGGGCGTGCCGCAAATCACCTTGGATATCCAATACGCGAGAGCCTCCTAATGAAGCGATCAACAGGAGCGCGCCCAAGCTTGTCCCACCGGCAGCCCCCGCGCTAGGCTAAGCGCCAATGGGAGGAGCCATCATCATGCAGACAAGCCCGGAACCCCAGGCGGATTACATTATCATCGGCGCCGGCTCGGCCGGCGCGGCTTTGGCGCATCGGCTGAGCGAAGATTCAGGCACCCGCGTTCTCCTATTCGAAGCCGGCAAAGCAAGCCACCCCTACACGCCGTTACCAATCAGCTTCGGTCTGTTGATTGATCGGCCTGGTCCGAACTGGCGGTTCTTCTCGGAACCCGAGGAGACCACCGCGAACCGCAAGATCCCGGTGCCGCGCGGTAAGCTGCTGGGTGGCTCATCGGCCATCAACGGCCAAGTCTGGGTGCGCGGGCAGCATCTCGACTACGACACTTGGGGCCAACTGGGAAACCGAGGCTGGAGCTGGTCCGCCGTCGGTCCAATCTTCAAGCGGATGGAAAACTACGAGAAGGGTGGCGACGAGCTGCGAGGCGGTAACGGCCCCCAAGGCGTGAGCGAGGTCGACGATCAGAACCCGCTCTATGATGCCATCCTAGATGCCGCCGAAGCTGCCGGTCACCCACGCAATCCGGATTACAACGGTGCCGATCAGGAAGGCATGGTGCGCACCCAGGCCTCGATCCGGAACGGCCGGCGCATGAGCACGGCTGAATGTTACTTGAAAACTGCCCGCCACCGGCAAAACCTGACCATCGTCACCGAAGCTCACACCAACCAACTTATTCTGGAGGGCAAGCGCTGCGTCGGCGTCACCTATGAGCGTGGCGGTCAAATCCACGAGGCGCGCGCACGCCGCGAGGTGATCTTGTCCGCAGGCGCCATTGGGTCGCCGCACATTCTGGAACTTTCGGGTATTGGCCGGCCAGATCTGTTGAAGACGCACGGGATCGAGGTGTTGCACGAGATGGATGCGGTTGGAGAGAACCTGCGTGACCACATTATCGCCCGAATGCAATGGAAATTGAGCCAAACCCACCTGTCCTATAACCACCGCGCGTCGGGTCTCGGGCTTGTCGGCGAAGTCGCCCGCTATCTGCTCACGCGGCGCGGTTTCCTGAGCCTGCCCGCGGCCCCGGTCATGGGGTTCTTGAAATCCCGTCCTGAACTGGCGAGCCCGGACATTCAATTGTTCGCCATCCCCTATGCCATCAAGGACGTGAAACGTCGCACTCCGCAACCGTTTCCAGCCATGGGGTTTTCCGTTTGCCAGCTTCGGCCGGAAAGCCTCGGTTCCATCCATATTCGATCGGCCGACCCCTACGCTCAGCCAGCAATTCGCTTTAACTTCATGGGCGAGCGAATTGACCAGGAGACGATGATCGCCAGCGTGAAGATGGCCCGCGAGATCGCAGACCAGGCCCCGCTTAAGAAGATCCGGGGCGTCGAATTCGTGCCCGGGGCCGACGTCAGCACCGATGACGAGATCGAACACTGGATCCGGTCGACCTCGGAAACCGCCTACCACCCGATTGGCACCTGCCGGATGGGGCCGAATGGGGTCGTCGACGACCATCTGCGGGTTTATGGCTTGGAGGGCCTGCGGGTTGCGGATGCATCCATCTTCCCCACCATGCCGTCGGGCAATACCAATGCCCCCAGCATCATGGTCGGTGAAAAATGCGCCGATCTGATCAAAGCCGACGCTGTCGCCACGTGATTGAGGAACGCCCCTTGGCCGACGACACGCCGTCCGTTCTGTTCACCGAGGCCGAGAGCCTGCAGCCAGCCTTCGTCAACCTGGTTTTGAACGCCGCCATTCCTTCCGGAACCGTACGCGGCTTCATTAGCGAGAGCATCGCCAAGTCGGGACAGACGTTCGCGTCTCTAGATCAATTGTTGGGCATGCTGCGTGGATTCTTCGCCGGAAACCTAGACGGCGCGTTCAAGAACGCGCCACTTGGCCATTTGAATGCCGACCTTCTGGAACAGGGGGCGCATTTTGCACGCTACGAACGGCAGTTCCTGACCGAGACAAACCGCTACAAGACTGAAGTAAAACCGAACCCAGATGCGGTGTTCTGGCCGAACCCGGCGCATCCAACGTTGGCACGGCCACTCATTGGGGCCGTGCCGCATGCCGGTAACATTCCCTTGGTGGACAAATCAACGCCCATCGGCTCAGCCGGAAGCTGTTTCGCCAGTGAAATCGCCTACTACCTGCAACTAGGCGGCTACAACTACGTGGTGACGGAATCCGACCCTCGGGACGGAGAGTTGCCCGAATCCTCGGCCCGCTGGGGTATCATCTTCAACACACCCTCAATTCAACAACTGGCGGAGAAGGCTTTCGGCTTGCGTGACCTGCCGCGTCTGGTCGAACAGCGGGTCGATGGTGACTATTTTCAAGACCCCTACCGCGAGAACATCGGCTTCGACAGTATCGATGAACTAGAGGCGAACCGGGCAGCACACATCACCGCCTGCCGTCGCGCCTTCGAGGAGGTTGAGGTGTTCATCCTGACCCTCGGTCTCAATGAGTGCTGGGAATTCATCCCCGACGGCAGCGTCATCTCGCGCGGGCCGAAAACGTCGCACCACTTCGCCCTTTTCCGCCACCGGGTGCTCAGCGTTGACGAAAACCTCGCCTGCCTGCAACGGTTCCTGGACGTGGTCCGTGCACACAATCCAGCTCTTAAACTGATCGTGACCGTGTCGCCAGTGCCCCTATTGGCAACAGGATTAGCCGACGACACCCACGTGATCGCCGCGAACGGCCATTCCAAGGCCGTTCTGCGGACCGCGGCCGAGGAGCTTCGTCGCCGCAACGACGGCGTCTATTACTTCCCGAGTTACGAGATGGTGAGTTACTGCCTGAACGATCCCTGGGAGGACGACACCCGCCATGTGAAACGCGCCGCCGTGGCCCAGATCATGACCGCCTTCGAGGCGGCCTTCGCGAAACCCGTTTGATGATGGTCAGGCCGGCAGCATGCCGCCGAACATAGCCCAGGGGGGCATGTCGACTGGGCCGGGGTTGCCGGCAAAGTAAGCCATCAGCGGGTCGAAAGGGTCGGTCATCAACGTGTTGCGGGTACCGCCATCTACACTGAACAGGTGATCCGTCCCGAATTCCTCAAGCGTCGCGCGCCACGGCACCAAGCTGGGCATGATGTTGAGCACCAAGACATCCCGGTGACCATGTTTCGGCGCGACGCCACGATGCAGGATCCGGGGGGCAGCGAAGATCACCGCGTCACCAGCATCCACCAGGGGCCGCTCAGGCTCGGGCGGGCTATCGCCCTTTGGAAGGACGCCGTCCAATGACAAAACCCGATCCTCAAAGGCACCAAACGCATAACCGTTTGCAGCCAGACGCGCCGTCTCTGCGAAGTCCAGAAACTGGGTACCGCCGTCATCTGGGCCGGACGGCGTGAAATAAATCATGACATGGATCTGCGCCATGGGCTCAACGTCCCGGTGCCAGCGGAAGGAATAATGTCTCTCACCGTCCACCTCGGTCCGGTATAGCTGGCAATGCACGACACGGAAATGACTCGCGTAATAGGCTTCGAGCAATGCCGACAATCCCCTGTCCAGGGTTGATTCCATGGCCGCCAAAAGACGGGCCTCCAGCGCTCCCGAAACCGGCACCACCGTCAGGACCCGGTCCTTCTCGTCAATCTGGTTGCTCACCATACAGCTCAGGGCCGCCGCTTCCGATCTATTGACAGCGCCGCTCAAGACATCAAACCCACGGACAGTCAAACGGCTATCCGGCGGGCGCGGCGGGCCATGCTGGGAGGCAAAGATCTGCTGACAAATTTGGTGGTAGAGCGCGTGGCATTCGATCAGCGGTTTTTCCAGGCAGGTTTGCCTCGTATCAGCATCGACATAGAGGTGCCGGCCCATTTGGGAGATCTCGCATTGCATGGGACATGATACGCCTGACGTATCGGCATTGGCGAGGCCGAATAGGGACCGCAGGCGTATGCCGATGACATTGCCATGCAGCCAAGGGACCGCATGACTAATCTATTTCCAACTCACTGCGGCAAGCCTAACGTTACCGGGATGCGATCTCAAATAACGTGGCCGCGGGGCCCGGTTATCGACCGGCTTTCAAAGTCAGGCCCGTCTCGGCATCGTTACCGTCGCGACTATAACGGACCAAAACCGTATCGCCAGGCCGGCGCATGAAGATAGCGGCGCGAACATCGGACGGTAGAACGATCGGACGGTCATCGATGCGGGTCACAATGTCGCCGATCTCAAGGTCCGACGATTCGGCAGCGCTGCCGGGCATGATCCGGGCAACGCGGGCGCCGCTCCACTTTCGTCGGTCTTCTGGCGACAATGGCGCCATCAGAAGCCCTGACCATCCGATCTTTATCCTGCCATGATCCTTAATATCCCCGACAACCCGCCGCACGAGGCCCATAGCGGCGGCAAAATTGACGCCGATATTAGCGTCGCTTTTCTTAGTAAAGATTGTGGAGACAATGCCCACCAGCCGACCCTCGCCATCCACCAAC
>CAJWVP010000223.1 GCA_913048145.1 uncultured Rhodospirillaceae bacterium | reverse complement strand
CCTGGTCTTGATCTCCGACGTGCGTGCCGTAAACAAGGGCATAGCGCCTCGGTGGTACCTCCGCCTACGGTACCCGTTGACCGCTATCGTGATCAGCTGTCTTACAATTACCGCAATTTATAAGATGTAACCTGCGAGAGATAAAAAATTGCGAAAAAAGTGCGAATTGCCAACCAAGACCTGCGTGACTTGCGGCCGCTCTTTTACTTGGCGCCGTCGTTGGAAATCATGTTGGTCCGATGTTCGCTATTGTTCAGCGCGATGCCGCGGCCAACGGCGTGCTAACCAGCAACTCAGTGAGTAACATCAAACGATGACTTCATTGCACGTCGTCTTAGGCGACCAACTCTACGAAGCCAACCCGTCCATCGCTGACGTTACTCGCACCTCGGGAACAATTTTGATGATGGAGGTAATGGCGGAATGTACCGCCGTTCCTCACCACAAACAAAAAATTGTTCTTTTCCTCTCTTCCATGCGTCACTTTGCTGACGAGCTGCGTCAACGCGGTTTGAACGTTGATTACGTAAGGTTAGATGATCCCCATAACACCGGTAACTTCGAGACAGAAATCCATCGGGCCGTGATCCGTCACGGGGCCCAACGTATAGTTATGACTGAACCAGGGGAGCACCGCGTCGCCCAAATGGCGCGCGACTGGAACAGTGAAAACGGCCTCACCATTGAAATTCTGGAGGACACCCGATTCTTCGCTAGTCACCAACGCTTCCAGACATGGGCCGAAAATCGGCGTCAATGGCGAATGGAACACTTCTACCGGGAAATGCGACGCGAGAACCACATCCTCATGGACGGCAAAGATCCCGCTGGGGGTCAATGGAACTTCGACGCTGAAAATCGTAAAAAACTACCCTCCGGTACGGCGGCGCCCACCCGCAGGCGGTTCGCGCCAGACGTCATCACCCGCGACGTTATGGCCTTGGTTGACGAGCAGTTCGCGGACAACTTTGGCACCCTGGATTCGTTTAGCTGGCCTGTGACGCGGCACGAGGCACTCGAGGCCCTGGCCGATTTCATCGCCCATCACCTACCCTTTTTTGGCGATTATCAAGACGCCATGAAAACCGGTTCGCCGTTTTTGTTTCACTCCCTTTTGGCTCCAGCCTTAAATATTGGGCTTTTGACACCGCGTGAGGCTTGCGAAGCCGCCGAAGCGGCATGGCACGCGGGCGATGCGCCTTTGAATGCTGTTGAGGGGTTCATTCGCCAAATCCTCGGGTGGCGCGAGTACGTTCGCGGCGTCTATTGGACGCTTATGCCTGGCTATCAGGACGCCAATTTCTTGAGCGCGTCACGGCCTTTGCCGGACTTCTACTGGTCCGGGTCGACGGACATGCATTGTTTACGCGAGGCCGTCTCGCATACGGCCGATTACGCCTACTCCCACCACATCCAGCGGCTCATGCTTACAGGGAATTTCGCCTTACTGGCTGGCGTCGCGCCTCGCGAGATCGAACGCTGGTATTTAGCCGTCTACGCCGATGCGATGGAATGGGTAGAAATGCCCAACACACTGGGCATGGCCGTATTCGCTGATGGCGGGCGCATGGCCTCTAAACCCTACGCCGCATCCGGTTCCTACATTCAACGCATGTCCGATTTTTGCGGGTCCTGCCGCTTTGACGTGCGCAAGAAGAATGGGCCCGATGCATGCCCGTTTAACTACCTATATTGGGCATTCATGATCCGTAATCGCGACATTCTTCAGGACAATCCCCGGATGGCCTTCCCATACAAGACCCTGGCCTCATGGAGCGAACAAAAAACCAATGCCTATGTCGACGAAGCTGACGCCTTTATAGGCGCCCTTCGCTAAATTACTCACACACGCCTAGCATGGATGAAAATTGGACACGCGCTCGTTAACGTAAACAAACAGTAGACTTGATCCGCTCTCAACAGCGGTAAACTTGTTGCAGATAAACAAAGAGAACCTTGGAGCCATGAACAAGACCAGTTCAGTTATTGCGGGAGCCCTACTGCTCATGACAATAGTTACGGACACAATAGCCTCGGATGTAAAAACAGCTCACGATTTCACCTTTAAGGCAATCGACGGCGGCGACTTGTCTCTATCCCATTTCGCAGGCAAGGCCGTTCTAGTCGTCAATACAGCGTCTCATTGCGGGTTTACCTCGCAATACAGTGCATTGCAGAATGTCTGGTCTCGTTACCGCGATAAGGGCTTGGTCGTGCTTGGCGTACCTTCAAACGACTTCGGAGGCCAAGAACCCGGCAGCGCCACGGAGATCAAAGAATTCTGCGAGGTCAATTTCGACGTCGATTTCCCGATGACGGAAAAGGTCCGCATCCGCAACGACCCGCCGCATCCCTTTTACGCATGGGCCTACAAGGAACTAGGCGGAATCGCGAAACCGCGTTGGAATTTCCATAAGTACCTCGTCGCACCAAATGGAAGACTGGTGGAGTGGTTCTCGTCGCCTACGTCGCCACTCTCCAATAGGGTCATTAAGGCGATCGAGGCAAACCTCCCCGGGTAACTTTGACGCTGTTATCCCGCAAATCGCAAAGCATCAGTTCCTGGCAGTCATTCTCAATGTCCACATATGGTCATGCCAGGCCCATGAACCATCCCTCGTCGAAGCACTGTACAGCGGCAGACGTTGCGTCTCGTTCGCCATATCGGCGCGCTCAATATAGGGAAACGGCCAGTTTGTCGGCTTTGGATCCCGCGACCCTGCGCAATCTCGCCACAATCAGACTGCAATCTTCACCTACGTTGCCAGGTAGTCGAGTGATTCGCCTAACGACATTTCACTCAATGAACCACAAATCCACTTTATCGTGCAGATGTAATCTCTCCCCTTCTATAATTGGAGCCCGGCGCGCTATTTGATTGGAGAGCATCATGTCCGTTACAGAATTCCAGGCCATCACCTTTGAGGAAAGGGACGGCATCGGCATCATAACCATGAACCAACCCAAACGCCGTAACGCGCTGAGCCCAGAGATGCGCGCTGATTTTGCTAAACTACTGCCCAGCCTTCAGTTCAACACGGGTCTCGGCGCAATCATCTTGAAAGGCACAGAAGGTGTGTTTTGCGCCGGTGGTGACCTTAAGGCCCTAGCTGAGAATCTGGGCAAGCGTGACACCTCGTTGGACCGCCAGCGCTTTTACCACCATCACGAGTGGTTTCAAAAATTACTGAACCTGGAAATTCCAGTGATCGCAGCGGTTGACGGCGCGGCCTACGGCGCTGGATTTTCCATAGCGCTGTCTGCGGACTTCATTCTCTGCTCAGACCGCGCTAAGATGTGCTGCGTGTTTCCACGAATCGGCTTGGTTCCTGACTTGGGCGCATTCTTCACACTGCCACGCATGGTGGGATTGCAGCGCGCCAAGGAAATCATGTTCACAGGCCGACCCCTTGATGCACAGGAAGCTAAGGAACTTGGTATCGCCATGGAGGTGCACGGCACCGACTACCTGATGGATGCAACTATGGAATTGGCAGGCCGTCTTTGCAAGGCGAACACTCGCGCCATCGGCGCAACCAAGCGAATTGTCAATCAGTCCTTCAACCTAGACGCCCAGGCGCTGATCGAAATGGAGGCCGCCGCCCAGGCAGTTCAGCTCTCCAGCGATTATCATCAGAATGCTATCAAAGGCTTTCTTGATAAACAGCCCCTAGCCTACGATTGGGAACGGATGGATAACGAGGCGGCAAAGAAGGACGCCGCAGAATAATAGAAAGCGCTTAAAAGAGATGCTAGACGGTCTGCCAGGGGCACCACGGACAGGGCCTCCCGTTGGATCATCCTTCACCGCTCAAATGGCTTCCATGGGGGTACGTTTGACGTTGTCCGTGTTGGTTCCCTCGATGCGGATCAAGCGTGTCGGTGCGTCCCGGTAGGGCGCGTGCACGTCTCCCGGGGCATAGACATGGGCATCACCCGGCTCCATGCGGTAGGAGCGGACCTTCTTGACTTTGGCCGGCACACCGTTCTTTGCAGGCGTGACGATTTCCCAATCGGTCATTTCTGTCTCGCCAGCGGCCTGGCCATAAATGGCCCACGTGGGGCCATGGTCATGGGGTTCACCCTGCTTCGCGCCGGTGTAAGAGTGAGCGCAGATGCAGAATCCCAAATCCGGATCCTCATAAATTATTCGGCGCGGCTCCGCAGTATCCTGGGGAACGTGTGTGGCCACAAAATCACTATCTTTTAGGGCCGTTTCAACATATTGGCGGACGGCCTCGAATGCTTCGGGGCTATCTCCATCCTGTAGCGCCTTCCGGCAATCCGTCGCGAATTGATCAAGGGTGTAGGGCATCCGTCGCATCCTTTTCTCGTCTTACCACAAGATTGTCTTTAGCACATCTTCCGGATACTGAAAAACCGTCTGTCAGTGTTCTAAAAAGGTCTTTTCTATAACCAAGTTAATAGATCGGGTTAGGTAGCGGGGCAGGTTCTGAATTTCAGTGGTAATCCTAGTCATAGCCGAAGCGGCGTACGGAAACTCCTATGCTCACCACCTTGACACCTTGACCAACATGAAAAATCCCTTAGCCAGCAATCTTTACATCAAGCCTGGCAAGCGCGAAGACGCGGGGCTCTTGGGCATCACGGTCGACTGGATGCTGCGGCAATTAATCAACGATGGTGACTGGCAGCTTGCTGGTGAATTTGATTTGTTCGATCGCAAAGGTAGAACTCACATCTTTCAGCTTCGCAGAAGCGATGAGTTTTTTGTAGAAGGCGTCGTAGGCGTCGATATCGGGAACGACGACACGCAAAAGATAGTCCACCTGTCCACTCATGCGGTAAAACTCCACAACCTCCGGAAGATTGGCCACGGTCGCGTGAAATCCCTCCAACCATTCCGTCGAATGCTCCGGAGTGGTGATGGCAACGAAGGCCGTCATGTTGGCACCTACCTTGCGTGCATCCACCAGGGCGACCTGTTCCAGAAGCACGCCTTCGGCTTCCAGGCGCTGGATCCGATCGGCGCAGATCTGTTCGTCGATGCCTACCTGACCGGCGACCTCAGCCGTAGAAAGAGAAGCATTAGTTTGCAGAATATCCAGGATTTTGGCATCTGTTTGATCCATGGTCGCGCCGTCCATTCTTGGCTAGGGTTTGATTACGCATCGAATAAGAACCAGAGCTTAAAGCCGCGGCGGTAAATGTGAAACCCATTCCATGACC
>CAJWVP010000222.1 GCA_913048145.1 uncultured Rhodospirillaceae bacterium | reverse complement strand
ACTGCCTCTATTGAAAATCCGCGACGTTACAGTGCGATCCGTCCTGGTCCCATTACCGCACCCCCTGGTCACACGGGTTATCACTATCGACAAGATGGCATTACTGCTCATCGACGTAGAGACAGTCGAAGGTGTAACGGGGCGATCCTATCTTTTCGGCTTCTCGGAACGGGGCAATGCCTACCTAGCGCCGATCATCCGCGACATAGCGGCCGCGGCGACAGGTGATCCGGTTGTGCCATTCGACCTCTACAATAAGGGCCTAAAACAATTCACCCTGTTCGGTCACAAGGGCTTGCCGCTGTTCGCCGTTGCGGGCTTGGACATGGCCTACTGGGATGCCTTGGCGAAGGCCACAGACCAACCCTTAGCAACCTTCCTTGGTGGGTCTATGGACCCGATTCCCGCTTACAATTCGAACGGCTTGGGCCTCACCAATGATCTGGATGCACTGGCCGCCGAGGCCGAGAGCCTGATCGCCGAAGGGGACTTTAATATGGCCAAGGTACGCCTTGGCCGTAACACTCTGGAACAGGATATCGCCGCCTTCCGCGCGGTTCGCGCGGCGGTCGGGGATGACGTTCTTCTGCCGGTAGACTTCAATCAAGGCCTGGATCTGGATGAAGCGCTCAAGCGCGGCAAGGCGCTAGACGCGGAAGGCGTTTATTGGATCGAAGAGGCCATCGTCTACGATAATTTCGAGGGCTACGCCCAACTCACCGCGGAAATAAAAACCCCCAATCAGATAGGCGAGAACTTCCACGGTCCGAAGGATTTCTCCGACGCCATCGCCGCGAAGGCATGCAATTTCGCCATGCCCGACCTGCAGCGTATCGGCGGGGTAACGGGCTGGCTCTGCGCCATGGCCATCGCCGAGGAAGCGCGCATGCCTATGTCGTCGCACATTTTCCCTGAGGTTTCCGCCCACGTCATGACCGTGACGCCGACGGCGCATTGGCTAGAATACACAAGCTGGGCCAATCCGATCATCGCCGAACCTATGGCGGTCACGGACGGCCATGCGATCATTCCGGACCGGCCCGGCGTGGGGCTGGCATGGGACGAAGCGGCTGTCGCCACCTATCAAGTGGAGGTCTGAACCTTAGAGGGTTAAACCGGCCCGGTCCCGGGCGGCGTTCCACTGGTCGACATCGCTGCCCGAGGCATCAAACACAAAATCCGCGTCCGCAGGCACATTCAACCAGTCGCCTCGGGCAATCTCCTTCTTCAACTGCCCAGGCCCCCATCCAGAATACCCAATCATCACTTTCATGCGGGTCGGACCTTCGCCCCGGGCCAGCGCGTCCAGAATAGTTTGATCACTGGTCATGGCCAAGCCACCCGGCGCCCGAGACGTGCTAGCCGCCTTGAAGTCCGGCGAATGGAGGATGAATACGCTGCCGGTCGACACTGGCCCGCCAAAGTGTAGGCGTACGTAGCGCTCGCCTTCGGACGGGATCAAACCAAAACCCTTCAGTAGATGGTTCAGGTTCCCTTCGCCAATTACCCGATTAATAACTAGGCCCACCGCGCCCTTTGCATTGTGTTCCAAAAGATAGATCACCGTGTGCATGAAATTGGGGTCCTGCAACTTCTCCGCCGCAACAATCATACTGCCGGCCAGATAAGGGCTGTCTTCGTTGGCCGTGGCCGGGCCTGCCGGTCCAGTGAGCCCGATGACCATGCTGAGGATTAGCCAAAGCCGTCTCATGGCGGACGCTGCCTGATAACGCGCGACCAATCTATTCGCGGCACCTTCATGATCGGCAACGATTTCAGGGTTACCTCCCGGTCCTGAAGGGTCAGCGGCGCTTCGAGACGTGGTGGTCCACCCGCGGACTGGTGGGCCAGGACCATCAGCATCAGCTTCACGGCCGTCGCCTGTCCAATGCCGATCATATCGCGCAATCGGAGCGCGTCCAACGTTTCCATGAATCCCTCCGCGCGTGCGACGAAGGTGCCCATGGGCTGCAGGTCATCATCAAGAGCGAAGGTGCCGTCACCATCCAAAAGCAAGGGCCCGTATTCCAGGCTGAGACGGGTTAGTTCCAGCGTCCCACCGTCGTCCCGCCATCGGACCAGGACATCGAGATCGCGCAGCAGCTTCAACGGTCCGGCAACGTACGCGGCCAACCGCAACTTGGCGACGCCGCGACCCAGCGGCAATGACCAGGCGGCGGGCACCTCGATGTTGTCGCCACCCAGATCGAGACGTAACGGCGATTGCCCCGCCGCCAGCCGATTGCCGCCCCAATGCACATTAAGGGCAACGTGCTTCGCCGACAAAGTTCCGACACGCGAGAACTCGGCGCTGACACCTTCACCTTTTAGCGTGCCACGCCATGCGCCGCGTCCCTGAACGTGGATCACGGCACCAAGCTTGCGCGACCTCAGACCAACCCGACGCGCCCCGACAAAATGATGGGAACCGCTCAGATCCACATCGATCTCCGTAAGCCTCCAGGGGCGGATACCGGCGACCAGGACCGGCGGGCGCCACTCCCAGGATTGCCCCCGTTCGATCAACATGCTGGCGCCTTCCATGCGCACATTGAGCCAAAAGGGGAAACCCGAAACCTCCAACGACTCATAACTGAACCGCACACCTTGGCGTTGCTGATTGGCGATCCAATCGTCGATCCCTTTCTCTACCCGGTCCACCATGTACAACCAGTACGCCGTCCACACGCCGGCTACCACGGCCAACGTCAACACGACCATACCGATTGTGCCAAACGGCCAACGGCGGCGCTTCGTTGCCGGGGACCTCGTTTCCTGTGGCGTCTCTTGGTCGTCGAATGATGTCTTGTCCATGTGTGGGAGTGTAATCCCGTTAACTGCACCCGGCCATAACCAGAATGACGGCGCCAGCGGGGCGGCGGTGGCATGCTGTGAAAGTGATGCTATCCTGAGGCCATACCGCATCAGCTACCGACACTGCCGCTGACCGATATCATCGGCCGACCTGTGGGTTTTCGCATACGGTTCGTTGATCTTGGACTTCCGTTCCGCGGAATAACGGCTTGCCAGGTTACAGAGCTATCACCAACCCTTTGCATTCGGTCCGAGGCCTACCCAGGCAGCGAGAAAACTGTCCGGATGCATGAGGTCGATTCATCGACTTGGCTTGAAGCGCCAGCAGGTTGACCCGCCCCAGCCGATGTGATTGATCAAGCGTCGGCTAACTTCCCGAGGGGATGCAATGATGGATACCGCGCGCTGGCAGTTCTGGATCGACCGGGGCGGGACGTTTACAGACCTGGTGGCCCGGCGCCCCGATGGCGCCTTGGTTACCCACAAGCTCTTGTCCGAGAACCCCGAACGCTATAAGGATGCAGCGGTCCAGGGAATTCGCGACCTTCTGGGGTTGACAGCAAACGACGCAATTCCGCCCGGCACCATCCAGAACGTGAAGATGGGTACCACGGTGGCCACCAACGCGCTGTTGGAACGCAAGGGCGACCGTACGGTTTTGGCGATCTCGGAAGGCTTTGGTGACGCGCTCCGCATCGGTTATCAGACCCGACCCTATCTGTTCGCGCTCAACATCGAGCTGCCGGAGCTACTGTATGAGCGGGTCGTTCAGATCCCCGAGCGGGTCGGCGTCGACGGCGAAATAGTCATGCCGCTCGAAGAGGACGCGGCCCGGACCGGCCTGCAGGCCGCCTACGACGATGGCATCCGCGCCGTCGCCATCGCGTTTGTCCACGGCTTCAAGTATACGGACCATGAGGTCCGGGTCGCCAGCATTGCCGCCGATATCGGGTTCACGCAAATTTCTACCTCTCATCAGGTCAGCCCCATGATGAAACTGGTCAGCCGGGGCGACACGACGGTGGTAGACGCCTATCTGTCGCCGATCCTGCGCCGTTACGTGGACCAGGTGGCGGGGGAACTCCAGTCAGACGACGATAAGGATTGCCGTCTCATGTTCATGCAATCGAACGGTGGCCTCACGGATGCGCACCGCTTCCAGGGCAAGGATGCAATCTTGTCCGGCCCCGCCGGCGGTGTGGTCGGTATGGCGCGCACGGCGGCCTCTGCTGGCTTCGACAAGACCATCGGCTTCGACATGGGCGGCACGTCCACGGACGTCTCTCACTTCGACGGTGAATTCGAACGCAGCTTCGAGACCATGGTAGCCGGCGTGCGCCTGCGTGCCCCGATGATGCACATCCACACGGTGGCCGCTGGCGGCGGCTCAATCCTACACTTCGACGGCTCGCGCTACCGGGTCGGGCCGGATAGCGCCGGGGCGAACCCCGGCCCCGCATGCTATCGGCGCGGCGGGCCACTGACGGTCACGGACTGCAACGTGCTTTTAGGTAAGCTGCACCCGGACCATTTCCCCGCCGTCTTCGGCCCCGACGGCGACCAGCCCATGGATGCTGACATCGTCCACCAGAAGTTCGCCGCTTTGGCCAGGGAGATCACGAACGCTACGGGCCAGCCCGAACAAACCCCCGAGGCCGTGGCTGAGGGTTTCCTGCGTATTGCCGTCGAAAACATGGCCAATGCGATCAAGAAGATCTCCGTCGAACGGGGTTATGACATCACTGGCTATACATTGAACTCCTTCGGCGGCGCGGGCGGGCAACACGCCTGTCTGGTGGCCGACAGCCTGGGCATGGATACAGTGTTGCTTCATCCCTTCGCTGGCGTCCTGTCGGCCTATGGCATGGGGTTGGCGGACGTGCGCGCAATCCGCGAGAAGCAGTTGGACGTGACGCTTTCCGAAGACGTCTGGCCGACCCTCGACAAGGCCTTTACGGAAATTGGCAAACAGGCGCAGAACGACCTACTGGTGCAGGACCATCCAGCGGACCGCATCCGCCTCGTGCGCAAGGTGCACCTCCGGTATGCAGGCACGGACAACCCGCTGCTCATTGACCCGGATGAAGACGCAGCGTTGATGACGCGGCGCTTCGAGGAGACCCATCAGGCCCGTTACGGCTACATTGCGCCGGACCGGGAATTGGTGGCAGAAGCCATCTCCGTGGAGGCGATCGGATCCAACGAGGAAGACGCCAACATCTCCCGAGCCGACCTAATGGCTGGCGCCGCCAACAAGGCTGCCGGCCGCGTTACCATGTTTGCCGATGACGCATGGCAGGACGTACCCATCTTCGCCCGCAAGGCTATGACGGCGGGGCAGACGGTTAATGGCCCAGCGATCATCACCGAAGCCACCGCGACCACCGTCATCGAGCCTGG